>PLCG01000099.1 GCA_003135575.1 Nitrososphaerota archaeon | reverse complement strand
GCCACGCGCTGCTTCCAGCCGCCGGGGAGGCTGCCGGTGATCTGGTTCTGCTTTCCTTCGAGTCCGGAGAAGGAGAGGACCCATTGGATTTTCTCTTCGCGCTGTTGCTCCGGGACCCCGTAGACGCCGGCGAAGAAGTCGAGGTTCTCGCGGATGGTCAGATCGTCGTAGAGGGAGAACTTTTGCGACATGTAACCTATGCGCTTTCGAACTGCTTCGGACCTCAGGTCTCCTTGCGTGCCCGCGAGTTGCATGGCTCCGCTGGTTGGTTCCAGCAGACCGCAGAGCATGCGGATGGTGGTGGTCTTGCCGGCACCATTGGGTCCGAGGAACCCGAAGACCTCCCCCTCGTCCACGCGAAGTGTGACACCGTCGACGGCCGTCACGTCGCCGAACTTCTTGGTTAGGTTGATAGTCTCAATCAAGATCTGCAACTATCCAGGAGCGAAGCCTCTTTTCAAAAGAGCGATAGCGGCCGTGACTACTATTATGATGACGACGACAATGACTGCCTTTTTCTTTGTGTAACCCATCATCGCCTTCGGAGAGCCCAGTCCGCTAGATAAATGCGGTTCGATCACTACAAGATGCGAAGGATTCAGAATCTGGACGTCTAACAAGATAGGTGCGGCCGGCGGGATTCGAACGCCTAACCCTAGTTAATCAATGCAGTAAAGGCTGGCAAAGAGCACGCGTGGAGATTAAACAACTAAATATCGTTGACGATTAGTGGACAACAATGACAGGTGAGCGATGCCCGTATTGCGGAAACGCTGACCCTCTCCAAATGGGGTACTACGGCAGGAATAATGAGACTGTAAAACGCGGAGGAAAAGCTATTGTCACCTCAAGAATGCGCTGTTACAAATGCAGCAGGGATTTCAAGGTAGTCGCTGATGCTGGAACGATCCTAGCTTGCCTAGAGATGGGCGAACAGGTAGACTATGACAGCCTCGGTGTTTGAGCCATGTGCGTCAGCTGGAATGCCTTTCGATCGTTCTTCTGTTCGAGATAGACAGAATCAAGCCGAAGGCGCAATCGCTCACAATCACCTTAGATTGGCAAAAGAAGTGCGGCCGGCGGGATTCGAACCCGAATGGACTTTTTTGGAGTTTTGTCTGATTCGAGAAAAAGGATTACGTGAGGCCCGCGGAAATCGCGCCTGACCTCAAACGCACGAATACGTGTACGTGGGGTCAATCGGGGAGAGGCGAACTAGGCACTCGTTCCAAACATAGATGAAATACTGGTGTGGTGCAATATTTTCCTGGGTCGCGCCATATCCGATCAAGAGGTACGTCAGAGAGCCACGAGCTTCCTGTCCGGCAGAATTCCCGCCGCATTGCCAGCCGTATTGGAGGCTACAGTTAGGCTGGAATCTGGGCGGAGGAATAGAAGTCGCAGCTACCGGAACCAAGAGTGAGAACAAAGCAATTCCAACGACAACAGTGAGGATTAGCACCCCGTTCCTCGTCTCGGGTTTCAACTTTGATACGTAGAGATTGAATGGTCACTAATACAAATTTTGGCAAGTGGTGAACAGACAGAGCATCGAGTCCATAGCGTCAAATTTCATGGAATCATGCTGCTTGCTATCGCCAGGAGTTGGTCGTAACTCATTATCGGGCTGGTTCTGGGGTTCATCTTGTCGGAGGTTCCTGGACCAATCGTTATTGCGCGGTCTACCCCATTGATTTCGAAGATTGCATCTGGCCCGGCGGGGGCTACGTCGAGGTAGGTGTTTCGAATCTGGACTAGGTTCCACGAGGTATTTGGTTGCGTTGTGCACGACGACGACGAGACATTCGCTCTGACTGATATCACACAAGACGTGCCCGGTCCAAGGAAAGCTACGGCGGATTCATGGCTGTTAACGGAGTTTTTTGGTTCCGAACTCTCGGTCACGATGATTGCGTGAGGAAGCAAGTCTGTGTTTAGGGTGGTCCCATTTACGAACGGCTGATTTGTAACGTAGAAGGACAACGTCCAAGAGATGTATGTCACGCCATTTATCGTCTCAGCCGTCGGTCGATGGTCCATCTTCACACCAACGATTCGGAATCCGCAACCCAAGGCGCTGACATCTGGCACCAAGACTTTGTCCTTGACAGCCTGTTCGGCATTCGCGAGGGTATTCAGCGTAATAGGTTGCGTGTTGAAAGGAAACCCGCCCGCCGCCATTGGGATGACGGATACCGAGCTACATGACGCGTTAGAGGCACTCCCTTCGAAGGTTGCCGCCAAGGTCACGATAATCAATGCGGCGATGACTATCGTCGCCGCTATGAGCCTGTAGCGTCGTTGCGTTGCGCTGGCGGATTCGTCATCATTCTGCTTCACAGGCCATCACGTCTGTAGGAAATAGGAATTCGTGCAGATAGTGACGTTCAAGTCAGACACCGTCACCATGCCCTGAGAGCCTCCACGGAAGGCTCCGTTAGGCGCGCTCAGGGTGAATGAGGTGGATGGGTAAATTCTGTAAGGATATTCTCCGCTAGGGACGGAGAATGAGATCGCCGAAGGAGTGCCTGGGAATCCCCAACGATAATTGTCCTCTGCCTGCGCGATTGTTGCATTAGACGGCTGGGTCTTCGTCATGTTGCCGAGGGTAACACCCCATGTCTCTGCCGAGCCGCCATTGCAGAATCCTCCGCTGTAGAACGTGACTGTGTAAACGCGAGGCGGGACCCGACTTGTTGAGTCCGTTGACTTTGCGCTAATGGTGAGTGTTACCTCTTGGAGAACTGAAAGCTCCACCAATATTGCAAGTCCCACGGCCACAGCGACTAAGGCTGCCCTTCCCCTGGTGCTGGTTCCCTTCGAGTGCAAGGACAGTAAGTTGAGAGGGCTCATAGAAAAGCAGCGCGTGTGCTCTTAATAGTCTCGTCCCGTAGCTCTGCATTCGATTCGCTAGCATGAAGCTGGTCGCAAGGGTCGCTCTAATCGCTCTCGCGGCCCTACTGGTCGCAGGGATTATTTTCGGGCTAGTCTTCTATCCCTCACCGCCTATCGCGACTGGTCTTCCCTCAAGCTCCGTAAGCATCTCTTCCCTGGCCAGTGCCTCCCGATTCGTATTTCCTCCGTGCGGATCCCAAGACAGTAATCTGAATCCTCGGGGCTGCTGGGCGGCATGGATAGGCTACCTCCCCGCTGGCTACAAGGTCCCACCTTCCTACGCGAACAGCCCGATATATCCATGCCCGCCAGACATGCCTACGAGCCAATGCAAGCAATTCCAGGCTTCATGCGGCAACGGTGTCTGCGACCCCAACGAGTCCTGCAGCATTTGCCCGATCGACTGTGGTGCGAGTCAGGGAAGCGTTTGCAACCCATGGACAGGCAGGCCCAGTCCACCATATCCTGTTGAAGGTGTCTGCGCGGTGAGCTTGAATATTGCTCCATGAGTCCTACCACCGATTGCGCATCTTACTCACGGTAAAGGGAGCAGATTCCCCAATCTAACGCCTGCCAGAACCCCGCGAGAGCAAGGTGAGCCGCTAATTCCCCCTATCAGCGCCAAATCGACTGAAAAATAGCTCTGATTGGCAAAAGAAGTGGTGCGGCCGCCGGGATTCGAACCCGGGCGGCAGGCTCGCTCCTCTCCTCTCGTTTCCTAGAGGCGATTGGGAAGCCTACATCCTAACCACTGGATCACGGCCGCGTTACCTCTACGAGTCGAATACGAGGTATAAAATTAGATTGCGCCTCCGCGAGGGCTCTGTTTCATCTCCGCGCGGAACGTCAGAAGAAATAAATCCGACTCTGACTTTCTTTGTTCTACATGGGTGTGGAACTAAAGGTTCTAAGGAATTTGCTCATCTCAATTGTAGTAGGGTTCTTCGCCTGGGGTTTGCTATTTGGACTTCCTCCTCAACCGTTTCCTTTGCCAAACAACAATAATTCCGCTTTCCAAGCTCTCGACTTGGGGTTCTGGATTGCACTACCCACTGTCGTTACGTTTGGCTTGATATCGTTAATGACTTCTCAGAATAGGAATAGGCTCATTGCGATTGCAGTGATAGGAGCGCTCGCATTTTCGTTCTTCGTCCCCGTTCAGCCCGTAAGGGACACGAAAGGAAATCTGATTCAATCCGGCGGTTATGCCGGCGGCCGTCCATTCCAAAATGCAACCCTGTATGGATCAATGAGCTATCTCTATTTCTGCGAAGGCGCGTTGTATTGGACATCAGGTCAATATTCGCTCAGCATTTGCCAGCATGGCTCAATCGGTCAACAGGCTGGATGAGGGGCAGGACAAGCGCTGACCTAGGGGATGACAGAAGCACGATGAAGGTCAATCGAACCCGGATTGCTGCCGCGGCCTTCGCATTCATCGTTGCCTTCCTGTTCCTCGCCCCGGTCGTCAATTACGGGATTCCTGCCGGGGTATACAACTGCCCCCCAAGAGGCTGTGACTTTCTGCGGTACGGTTCGGTGACATACTGGGCTCTTGGGGTCGGAGGCACATGGAGGGACGTCACAGGTTATTCTATCTCCGTCCCCACTGGGTCTGCGGCGGTCATCAGCACCTCGACTGTGAGCTACACGTCGACTATGGCTACCTTCCTCTATCGCACCATGCCCAAGAATTTCACCGTCAATGGATACGCATTCCACATTGAATACAACGGAACGGGCTACACCGTCTCGCAGAATGGAGTGGCGACCTCAAACTCTGGCTTCAGTCTCGTCTTGAAAGTCTCAGATGGAACCAATAATCAGACGGTCATTTTCGGGTGGGCGCCGCCCGCTCCTGCGCCTCTATCACTTCCAGTCCCAGACAATGCAAGTCTGCTCGGTGGCAAGGTAGAATTGAGCTGGCTCAGCAACAGCACAGGAACCTATCTATACGTAATTGCCGGCTGAGTGAATCCGACCATGGAGAGCTGAATGGATTGTGGTCTATGGCAGGCCCGCTCTCTCGCGTTCGGACAAAACTATTAATGGGAAAACCGAAAAATCAGCAAGGGCGTGCTGCAGGCTTGGAGAACCAAGAGTCCCGGAGTTATGCTAGGCTTGCTACGTCCATCGCTCTCGTAGTGGTGATTGGAGCTAGCGTCGTCGGCGCCGCCTACCTGGGAACTCGCCAGAACTCGAGTAGCGCTACCTCGACATCCGCGCTAATTCCCAGCTCAACCCAAGTCTCAAGTTCCACGCTAGCCTCTAGCTCCACGCAGACCGACTTCTCTAATTTGACTTCGACTTTGACAACCGTAACCGTCAGCTCGTCATTAGGCCTGAGACTCGTGCTTTCGGTCAACTCGACCACAATACCGAGCCAAGAGGCAATCAGCGTGAACGCCTCGATACTGAACACGCGACCCACCGTGAACAATCTGGCAGCCTCCGCTCGATGGGCGATTCAGGGACTGAGAGGAGGGCCGTGCGACACGGGCAACGACACCAACAAGCTGTATTCTCCGGTCGGCCTCGCCGTCTTCAGAGGATCCTACGGGCTCAACAACCTCTCGAGCGCGGGCAGACCTCTGTGGATTTGGGCGGAACTGTCTTGCGCTGTGTCCTATGCTTTCAACGCCACGGGAATAGTCGGTCAACTTTACAACATCACGAGCTACTCCTTACCTCCCCAAGGAAAAAACGACCTCGGAAACGACAGGGGAAATTACTCGGGCTACTACGTCCTGCCTCCACCTCAACCCCCTCCGTGTAACGGACAGGTGTGCACATACAATCAACCCCCGAGGACATTCGCCAAGGGGGTCTTTCTTACACGGATGGATTCCCAGGCAACAATCTACGCTGCGAACGGCACCGGGTTCTACGACTCTCTTGGGTCATCCCTGCCTTCAGACTACACGCTGGTCGCGGGGGATGAGTGGGGTCAGATTGCAATGTTGCACTTTGTGGTCGCTCCATCCAACGACCTGCCAAAAGTCGGGCGCTTCCTGGCCTCTTCGGGGGCTTGTGCCGAGAACGGCAGTCCCGTCCCTTGTATTGCCTCTTCGTTTTCCCAGGCATTCATTTTCAACTGCGTCAGCGAGGCCGCTTCACCCTCAGGTTGCACGAGGCAGGTGAGCTCGGGACTTGGAAATGCAGGATCGCCTCTAACGAACTACACCATAACCGTGTGGTATCCGTATGTCAATCATCCCGACGAACCGGCTAGTGCGAACTGCAAGTTCAGCGTGCCTGGTGATACTGTTTCTCCGTATGCATACTGCTTCTTGGTCAGCTCTACGTCGTTCGCGATAAGTTGGTGACAAGCGAGGATGGCGTCTCAAAGACCGAAGGTCGGGGGCGGGACGGCAGTCTTTGTCGTTGTAATCGTGGCCATCGTAGGCATCATGGGTCTCGTCTCGTTCGCATCACAGTCAGGAGGCCGAGCCGTGTCATCCAGCAGCTCTACGAGCATCCAGGAAGAGACTTCCCATGATCCGGGCTCGATTAGCATCAGCGTTTCGATTACCCCAACCACCGCCGGACAGAACCAGACCATCAGGGTCACCGTCTCTGACGTGAACGGCCTCACTGTCCCCAACGAGCTTCCTCTGTTAGGGGGCTGGAAGGTGCAGAACCTCTCCATGGGGCCGTGCTCCTTCTACACGGCCTACCCCTACGGAATAGCTGTGTACCAGGGGAGGTATGGCCTTGGCAATCTCTCCTCCGCCAAACAGATTGTGATATACGCGCCCGGGATATACAGCTGCCCCTCCGGCGGGGGGAATACGAACTCCTTCACATTCAACCCGCTGCAGAACGCCAGCAGTTACGTGGATCTTCAGGGCTACTGGACGGCAGGGGAAACGCCCAATCAATTCGGAGGATTCTCACAAGGGGTGCTGCATCCCTTCCTCCCGGGGGAGTATACAGTGGTAGCAGGAGACGAGTGGGGCCACGTCCAGATACTGTATTTCCAGGTCACCACGGCATCCGGCAGGACGGTCGAGGTGGTCTCGGTCACAGGTCCAATCCCGCCCTTCAATCCAGGAGGACCGGTTGTTGGCATCACGTTGAGAAATGTCGGTGACACTCCGATCACTTCTCTGAGCGCAACGCTTCCTATCAACACGCAAGGACCCCAACTCCCGTATTCGTTTGTTTTCAACGTGAATTCATCCAACCCACTGAAGCCAGGTCAGACCGCCCAGGACACACGAACTTTGATTGGCGCCGGATTCGACAGCAGCCTGCAGTATTCTCTCACAATCAGCGGGACCCTCTCGAACGGGATCCAGTTCTCCTACACAGAGCAAGTTCGCATAGTCCCTCCAGGTTGACAGCGGGAATAGGAGACAATGATGACGAATCCGCCAGCGCGTCGCACTAGACTCTACAAGCTCGTCGGGGTGGCGTTAGTCATCGGCGCCCTCGTTATCGCGACCGCGGTATTGATCTTGCCAACCTATCTAAGCTCCGGAACCACCTCAACGACTTCAACCAGCAGATCTGCGGCGGACATGGTCGCGAGCGCCTTTGCTAACCACATGAACGGCCTTGCTTCAAGGAACGTCCAAGCCGTTGTCAGCCAGTTCGAGGGAAACGCGAATGTGACTTGGACTGGGCGGGCGAACGGCCTAACTGGCCTCTACGTGGGTACGACAGACATCGGCCTTCTCCTCAATGCCTTTCTGGGGAAGGCCACCTTTCTTGCTTTCGCAAACGAGACCCAGCAGATAGCGGTCGCATCAAGCCGTTTAGCGACGGTGAACTCAAGCTTCTCCTTCAGTGGGCAGAGCTCGACCTTTGGTAACTTCAGCGGCGCGGTTCGAGCCCAGGACTCTTTGGCATACACGGCAACAACTGGCGAGTGGCTAATCTCCCAAGAGATTTGGAACTTCAGTAGCTTCAACGTCCAATTCCAATTCGGTTACACTGCTTGCACGGGGCCTTCCTGCCCTCAATTCGTGCAAGCCATGGCGATTAGCAGGGACGGGAACTATTTGGCCGCCGGGACCTACGAGAACAGCGGGTTCGGGTCGGTCTACCTCGTCTCGACGCAAGGCAAGGCGCCGGGCGTCCTTTGGAGGTCCGTCACGACCAATACAGTAATCTGGTCCGTCGCCATTTCGGGCAACGGCTCCTACGTGGCTGCCGCTGGATTCGCGCGCCCCGGCGACCCGCACGGCAATGGGCGGGTCTACCTCTTCAATTCGCAGGGAAGGTTGCTTTGGAACGTCTCCGCCGGCAGCGAGCCCAGGGCGGTCTGGGTGGCCATCGCAGCGAACGGGTCGAGGGTCGCCGCCGACTACGGGAGCGGGATAATCTACCTCGACACGGGGGGCAAGATCCTTTGGAACCAGACATTCCCCCAGGGGGGCGTGAGCTCCAATTTCGCGATGTCGAGCGACGCGAAGTTCATCGCCTACACCGCCGAGAACTCCACCGTGCCGGACAGCGCAAGCCTCGGTTGGGGCGTGTTCTACCTCAATTCGCACGGCAGTCAGCTCTGGAGCCACGCCGAGCCCCACGTGGGAATCGCCTTCGTCCAAATGTCGAGCGACGGCTCCAATGTCGCCGTCAGTTCTCGCTTCCACTACAACGGCACCGTGTTCTATTTCGACGGGAGGAGCGGCGCCATCATCTGGCAGTTTCCCTTCTATCCGGAGGGCGGGATCGCGGACTACATGTCGCTCGCGATGTCGTCGGACGGCTCATACACAGCGTCTGGAGGCCCCTCAAGCGGGATCCTGGTCTTCGACTCCAGCGGAAAGGTCCTGTGGGAAGGGAGCGTCGCGGGGTTCGGCGAGCCGGTCTTTGTCCTTGAGGGCGCGTCGTTTGTCCTCACGTACCAGCCGAGCGGGAACCACTTTCAGCTTGTCAGGTACGACGGCACGGCGATTGCGTCATTCAACGTCGAATCTGTGTCAGCGTTCGCCCATCCCCCCAGGGGCTCTTTCTGGGCTGCCGCCGGAGGCGTGATATCAAACGCTGGAGGGTGCGCGACCCTTCATCTTTTCGAAGGTTCGACGGAGCTTCCCTCATTGGAGCTGTGCGAGGATTCGCCTAGGCCAGGCTGACCGCCGTCCGATTCACACTCCGATGGACCAACGAACTTGAGACCCGGTATGAATGGCGTTGGCTCGTTGACCGTCCAGAAAACCGTATAAGCCGAAGCTCGTTCGGCAGAGTACCGTGCCGAAACGCAGAGGAAGTACCTTCTCAGGAAGCGCCCAGATAATCCAGCAGCTCGACGCCCTCGACAAGGGCGGCTACGCGAGGACGCACAGGAGCAACGAGAAGGCGTACCCCAGCGGCCTGCACGCGGCGATCGCACGGCTTCTCGAGGCCCTCGGGGTGGAGTTTGATTCGGATGTCGCGGTTTCTCGCGGGTCCAAGCTCAAGGCGGACTTTCTGGTCGACGGACGCGTAGCGATTTTTGCGGGAAGGAAGCTCTCGGTCGCGGAGAAGAGGGCCGTGGGCGCCGCCGGGAAGAAGTGCGTCGTCATCGACATCAGCGAGACGCGCAGCGATGCTCTCGACTCGGGGCTGAGGGTGACGGACGTCTCGAAGCAGGAAAGTTCCGAGTTGGAGACTGAAGGGAGGCTCCAGACGATCTTCCTCGATGACCCCTCATTCAACTTCGATTACGCCCACATCCTCCCCAAGACCGAGAAGTGCTCCGTGATGCACGGGCACACGTCGTCGGCCATGGTGGAAATAATCGGCTCGCCCGTGGACGGGATGGTCATCGACTTCAACGACGCCAAGCCCGTCATCAAAAAGGCGATCTCCGAGCTCGACCACAAGCTCTTCATCAACGAGAGGTACGTCACCGGGAGGACGGAGACGCACATCGACCTGAGCTTCGCCACCGTCCACGGGGACTTCAGCCTCCACGTGCCGAAGGACACGACCGTGCTCCTGAGCGGCGAGGCGACGGTGGAGAACCTCGCGCAGGAGCTCCTCCAGAGGATTGCCCCCAAGATGCCTGAGAACGTCGAGGCGGTGGGGGTCTACGTTTACGAGGGCCTGAACAAGGGGACGCACCTCCTAGCGAGCCTGCGAGGAAGAGGGGCAGAGGCGAGACGGAAGCAATAGTCCTCCTCTCCGGCGGGATCGACTCGGCCACGTGCCTCTACCTAGCGAGGAAGGGAGGGTATTCCACGAGGGCGCTCACGGTAAGGATCCACGGGACCGCGGGGGCGGAGCTGAAGGCGGCCCGGAAGCTGGGGAAGCGCGGCGGGGTCGTCGAGCACAGGTTCGTGAGGATCCCCGACCTGAGGGAGGCGGCGGACATCAAGGGCTCGAGACAGCTCTCGAGGAAGGCGGTCCCGCCCACCTATATCCCGCTGAAGAACGCCATCTTCTATTCCATGGCGGCCGCGTATGCGGAGGAGAAAGGCTCGCGCTACATAATCGGCGGGCACAATGGGGACGACATGCGCGTCTTTGAAGACGCGGGCGACGGCTTCTTCACGAGCATGCAGGCTGCGCTCTCCGCTGCTTCGCCGAGGCTCAGCAAGAACAAGCTGGAGATCATGAGGCCGCTGCGGGACATGGGGAAGCCGGAGGTCGTGGCGTTGGGGGCGGCGTTGGGCGTCCCGTTCGAATACACCTGGAGCTGCCACCGAGCGGGCGAGCGGCACTGCTGGAAGTGCGCCGGCTGCAAGGCCAGGACAAAGGCGTTCAAGGCTGCTGGCATCAAAGACCCGCTAAGGCCGAAAAAGGTTTAGCCTGCGAATATCTAACGGTTTAAGCAGGTTCCTTGAGAGGTCGGGGTGTAGGTAGCCCGCCCATGTTATGTCTATTCCTCAAAGATTTCCGAAAACCATGGCGGCTGCGTAGATTGCGATAGAGTTGTAGCGGGCCGGAAGGCTCTTGAGCCGAGGGAAATGCGGAGACGACTAGGCTTTCCTTCTCCGCATGTTTGAAACTAAGTGCTCTTCCTGCTCTACCTTGTTGAAGAGCGGCGCCAGGTCTGTCCTGTACCATTCATGAAGCGTTTTCAAGTTCTTTGTCTTCTTGGCCTCTTCTAGCGTCTGAGCCACCATCTTGCTCCTCTCGTCTATCTCATTCGCGACAGACTTGCTTACCTTGCGAACGTAGTCTGCTATCGCAGCACAGTTCTTGAGGGCGGTCTCGGCCAAGGCTATTCGAGCCTTCCATTCCTTGCTTTCATCCCCCGATGTCTTGGCTCTTCCGATGGAAAGCTTGTCCAATTCGTTTCTCAAATTTCGAATTTCGCTCTCAAGTTCATCAAAACTCTTGGACATGATATGACCAAGAAGATAATGAGCTCCTTACCATATAAGCTAATTCTTGCGCGGTCCGTCTTGGCACATATGACAACCAAGAACGAGATGTCAACCCTTCACCGTCGCGGCGTGGATGTATGATCTCCGCGTAAGGGCCATTACAAGCTTCGAGTACCGATGCGCGTCATGGCTGATCGTGACCTTTCGAGCGGCGCAAATTGTAAATGAAGGCAAAGGGCGTTTTGCGTCGATGAGTGAGACGATATGCGTGATCGGGCATTCGACCATGCCAATCGAGAAATTCCTGAAGATACTCGAGGCGCACTCCATCAAGATGCTGGTCGACATCCGCAAAATACCGAGGTCCAGGCACAACCCGCAGTTCAATTCAGACACCCTGAGGGGCTCGCTCGCGGGAGCGGGAATAGAATACGTCCATCTAAAGGAGCTTGGAGGACTCAGGCGCTCGTCCAAGAACTCCGTGAACACGGGCTGGAGGAATCTAAGCTTCCGTGGTTTTGCTGATTACATGCGGACCGACGAATTCGAGGCAGGGCTGTACAAACTCATCAGGCTGGGGAAGAGTAGAAAGGTCGCGATAATGTGCGCAGAAGGAAACCCGTTCAGATGCCACCGCTCACTTGTCGCGGATGCGCTCACGGTGAGAGGGATACATGCAGTCAACATCGCGAGCCAGAAAAGCGGCAGGCTGCATGTACTCACATCATTTGCAGAGGTCCACGGTCACAGGATCAAGTACATTGAAGTGCAAACTCCGATTAAACAAAACCTGAATTCAATTCTTGGGAATGCTCGAAGTGACGAGGGTTGAAGAATTCGTTCGATACCCTGCATTACGGACGAATGCAACCAGATTTTTCGAGTTGGTTGAGACGCAGGTGGAAGTACAGCATACCCCCGTAGTCCTTCCATTCAACAAGAGCTTGTTTCACTCCATCGTAGTCGAGATCATCGCCTAGGTTCAACAGGCGCTTTAGGCCGTTTCTTGCGCCGACGTCGTCGCCGGGGAATATGTGGACTCGACCGAGACCACGAAGCAGGATGTACTCGGAGGACCATCTCCCTATACCCGGAATTTTATCCAGGTACTCTAGCGCCTTGACATCCGTCATGTCCCCTGTCGCTTCCAGATCTATCCTGCGCATGGCAGCATCGCTCGCGATTCTTATCAAGTTTCGAGACTTTTGAACGCTGAATCCAAGCTTGCGCAAGCTTCTCGCCTGCCGATGCGCTAGATCGGTCGGTGTGGGAAACGCGAAAAATGCCGCGTCTTGGGAGTCAATCTCCGCTCCGTAGTTCTCGGATAACCTGTTCAGGAGTGCGATCCCTGCGCTTAACGAAAGTTGCTGACATGCAATCGCGTTGGCAATCGCCTCGAATTCTGTTGGGAAGCGCGGTGGCTTGACTCCTCGAAATCGTTCAATCAACTCACCGAACGCTGAATCATTCTTGCCTTTCTCGTAGAACGCGCTCAAATCTATACGGAGTCCAAGCATTTTGTGGAGAGTCAGCCTGATCAGGGAAGCGTCGGTGCCCGTGAGTTGTGACCCTTCTGCTTCAACCCTTATGCGAGGGTCATCAATCGGACCTGCCTGAACCACGTAGACCTTTACAGGTCTCCGCCTAACCATCAATATTCGCTGATAGACTCCGCCGTCGAAACGATCCATCATGTTGGTGGGTGTGCGCCGTAGAACCCAAGCGGTCAGGTCCAGGCGAAAGGGCGGAATGGGTTCGATTTGAAACGTAATTCTGTTTGGCATTTGAGATTCTAACGAACAAGCAAAGCCCCTCTTACGTTTTTATCGGACTCTGACAAAGGTCAATTCGTTCCAACATCCTAAAATACGAATCGCTGAATGAAACACGTCAGATGCCCAAGATGTTCAAGCGCGGCGATCACGTTGAATGGAACTCAGAAGCTGGGAGGGTTCGCGGCGTCATAGTCAAGAAAATTACTTCCAATGTACGGCTCAAAGGCTACGTGCATCATGCCTCCAAGGACGAGCCACAATACGTTATCAAAAGTGATACGACCGAGCACGTCGCAATTCACAAAGGACAGGCGTTAGAACGCATAAAAGCTCAGGCGAAGAAGAAACCAAAGAAATCAAGAGCAAGAAGAAAGATCACGCAATAGGAGAGCGCCATCAATCTGATCGATTTCCCGTTTTGGCTGCGCGTCTCCCACTTGATCAATGTCATTTTCATCATCTTGCTGATCAGGAGCGGGATAGAGATTCTTTCAGCGCATCCAAAGCTATACACGAACGACAACGCCGTCGATGGAAAAGAATGGCTCAAGTTTACAAAGAAAAAGATGCCCGAGGATAAGCTCTGGACATCAACCGACGAGGAGACGAGATTCTCATCCTGGGTCGCCCTGCCAGGGGGAAGCAACCTCGGTCTCGGAAGGCACTGGCACTTCTTCTCGATAGTCTTCTGGGTAGGCAACGGCATGGCGTACTACCTTCTCCTCTTCGCAACAGGCCTGTGGGACACGCTTATCCCGACTTCCTGGTCGGTTTTCCCACAAGCACTCAATACGATGTTGTCGATGGCGACTGGACACCTTCCTCCTCTTGGTAATCCGTTCGACCCCGCGCAGCAGCTTGCGTACGCAGGGGTTGTTTTCGTTCTGGGGCCTTTATTGCTCCTCACCGGAGCGGCGATGTCTCCCTCAGTCGACGCGAGGTTTCCCTGGTATCCCAGAATTCTTGGAGGAAGGCAGATTGCCCGCAGCATCCACTTTCTCTGCTTGATTGGGGTCATCCTCTTCATAATCCTCCATCTCACTCTCGTGGTGGTTGACGGCTTCACGTTCAACATGGCGAACATCATCTTTGGAGGGGGAGACGTGTCGTTGGCGGTGGCCACGGGCCTCTTCCTCCTTTACTTCGCAGTTGTGATATCGACTAACGTTTGGGCGACCGAGCAGTCACTAAGCAGGCCCCGTCAGATACAGGTGGGATTGGGAAAGGTGATTGAGCCTATCAGACATGCACTCTTTCGACGAGCGATTTCGCGTCAGGACTTCAAGGAATCGGAGATCAGCCCGTACTTTCGAGTCAACGGACGACCGCCAGACACTGATGAATACAGAGAGCTCGTCAAAGATAGTTTCTCTTCGTGGAGATTGAGGGCCTATGGCGCGGTCGAAAGGGAGCTCGCGCTCTCACTTGACGATCTGCATGCCATGAAGAAGGAGACTCAGATCACAGAGCACAGTTGCATACAGGGGTGGACCGCCATCGGGAAGTGGGCCGGTGTGCCGGTATCGTTCTTGCTCGGCCTATGCCGTCCGGCGGCCAACGCGAGGTACGCCGTGTTCCACTCGCTGAGCTATGGGGAGAGGGACGAATACGGTCACGGCGACCCGACGCGCGAGTACTACGAGGTAATCGACCTGGAACTCGCGAGACATCATCAGACCATCCTTGCGTATGAAATGAATGGAAAACCCCTCCCCATCGAGCATGGTGCACCACTGAGGTTGCGCGTCGAGACCCAGCTGGGATACAAGATGGTCAAGTGGCTGCGTTCGATCGAGATAGTCGAAGACTACAGAAAGATCGGTGAGGGTCAGGGAGGGTACCGTGAGGACGTGCAATACTACGGAATCGGGGCCTCAATCTAGAGATTGGTCCGGCCGCGTCCGGGGTCAGAGAGGGTATGCTGGAGCTCGAGAAGCATGCCGAATCCGGCGGGCTCGAGCCATCGCTTCTGAACCTCGTAAAGACAAAGACATCTCAGCTGAACGGCTGCGCTTGCGTGCTTCAAAGAACAGCAAGAGACTTCTAGCAACCTGACCTGTCCCACCGCGGTGCGATAGACATGGTCAAGAAGACAACAAGCGAGGTCGAGGAACTGGTTCCGGGTCAGAAGGCGATTATCGCTTCGCTGGTCTCCTACCAGACAGGTTCAGTTGTAAGCCGCACCATCATACATGACAAGGCCGGCACTGTGACACTCTTCTCGTTCGACGAGGGGGAGGGCCTCAGTGAGCACACCGCACCTTACGACGCTTTGCTGCATCTTCTTGAGGGTGAAGCCGAAGTAACAATTGCTGGAAATCGGAACCTCATGGAACAAGGGGAGGCAATCATACTTCCCGCGGGGAAACCCCATGCCGTGCAGGCGTTGAGGAAGTGCAAGATTCTTCTCACTATGATAAGGTCAAAGTGAGTTTAAGGATCTAGAAAATCAAGCCCTCATGCGACATCTAGAGAATGAGTTCCGTTCGCCCGAAATACGAGGTGGTCATGGAAATTGAGGAAGCCAAGCCTCGTGCAATCGCCCTCCTAGTTCTCACGATTTGTTCAAGCTGTCCGCGGCTCCCGCTTCGAGGCGGCGTGAATATCGCGAAAAAAGTTTAAAATCCATTTGGAGGCCGAACCTCCATGCGCCATGGGCGCGGGACTGGGGAGAAGGAGCCCCCCGTGAGAATGTCGACGGTAGATGTTGCTCTCGAAGAGGCTCTGCACCCATCGCAATACATCAACACGCTCACAGACACCCAGAACGAGCCAGCCGCAGTGGTGATCGACGCCGGGGTGTCGGACCTGAAGGTGCTATACCACGACGGCAAGGTCGCGCTTCCCGTCCAGCTCGCCATCCAGACGTCTACCGGGCTTCACAGGGGGGTACACATGAGCAGGCTCGTCCACGCGGCCTCCTCCCACGACTCCCCGGACATCGTCTCCTGGCTGAGGAAGATCTGCAGGGAGGTCAACAAGACGCAGCCCGGGGCCTCGGTGACCTGCACGTTCGAGATCCCCTACGCTGACCAGTTCATTCCCGTCTCCATCAAGACGAACCAGGCGGGCTCGGTCCACTACAGGTTCACGGCGAAGGGCATGACCGCGTGCCCGTGCAGCAAGAAGATGATAGGCGTGGGCCATATGCAGCGGGCGGAGATCGTGATGATGGTCAAGGCGCGGAAGCCCGTCGACATGCTCAAGCTAATCGACAAGATGGAGGAGTGCTTCTCCGCCATCCCGACCGAGAAGATGAAGCGCATCGAGGAGGCGAAGAAGATCCTGGAGGCCCAGGACCACGCCCGGTTCGCAGAGGACCTGGTGAGGGAGTGCGCGAGGCGCTTCCCCAACTCTGTCTATATCCGCGCCCGGTGCTTCGAGTCGATTCACGCCCACGACGCGATAGCGACGTGGTCTAAGAAGAGCGGCTGGGTCCCCGAGTTCTAGATTCGCTCGTCTACGCCTGTGGAGGCGGAGACGACGTCGTAGTGGCCTGTTGTGACTGCTGCTGTGCCGCCGCGGCGCG
>PLCG01000040.1:14129-15128 GCA_003135575.1 Nitrososphaerota archaeon | reverse complement strand
CCCGAATGCGTGCTGCGCCGCGCGGTGGCGCAGGCGCTGGCCCAGGTGCAGGCCGATCTGGCGCGCGAAAATCTCAGCCTCAAAGTCTACGACTGCTATCGCCCGACCCGCGCGGTGCGCGCGTTCATGCGCTGGGCAAACGACGGCGCGCGCGAAGCGCCGACCAAACGCTTTTTCCCCACGCTGGAGAAACGCACGCTGTTCAGCCTCGGCTACATCGCGGCGCAGTCGGCGCACTCGACCGGCATAGCGATCGATCTCACGCTGGTGAAGCTGCCGGCGCAGCCTGCCGCGTATACCATATGTGTCTTGGGGTTGAGCGCGAGGCTGTCGGCCCAGAATCCCAGAGAGATGTTTGCGACTATCGAGCCGGTCCTTACGTCTACCCCGACGAGACTCTGGTTCATGTTCTGTGGTTGTGGCGGACTAGAGCCGTAGATAACGTGGGTGGACGGGTCGTATGCCAAAGCTCCCGGTCCAAGGTTTAGTGGGAGTTCTCCCACGACCTTGTTCGTCGAGCCATCAATCTCTGCAACTCCCCCCTCCACCAGAACGTAAATCATGTTGGCGTTGTAGTCGAAGGCAATCGCGTTGTTATTGGCCGCGGGCAAGATGATATGGGCAATCACCGAGTGCGAAGACGCGTCCACGACGGTCAGGGTCTTGGAGAACCAGTCTGCGACGTAGACCCTTCCTGCGTTCGGGTTGACCGCGATTGTGCGCGGGGAGCCTCCAATCGTAACGTTTGCGGTCTCGACGACTGAGACAGGGATTGGCGACCCCTTGGCGAGGGTGGAGGTCACGGTCGCAGTCGTGGTGGTCAAGATTGTTGTAGTGACGGCGCTGGTGCTCGTAACGGTCAGCGTCGAGGTGACGACGGAAGTCGAAGCATAAGTCGAGGTAAGGGTCGATGTGCCGACGGACGTCGAGGTGAATGTAGAGGTCAGTGTCGTGGTATGCTGAGCATTGTTGCCGATGAGGTAGCCCGTGCCCAGACTG
>PLCG01000040.1:11670-14110 GCA_003135575.1 Nitrososphaerota archaeon | reverse complement strand
ATAAATACGGAAAGGCCCCTACCCGCGACTGTGGACAGAGAGACGCGACGAATCGCCATCGGCGTTGTGCTGACGTCGGCCTTGGCCCACATCCCAGGTCCGGTCCCTACATCGCAAGCGATACTGCAAGCTCAGAGAGACCCGAAATTCCTTGCTGCTGAGCAGTCCGCACGACCACCGGGGTCCACCTACTGCTACGCGTATTACACGGACGATCCGGGCTGGGATCTTACTTGCCATGGTGTCGGGTCGATCATTCCAATAATTCCAATCGCAGACTGGATACACTACCTTTTCCCATTTCATGAGTATTCCACGAGCACCCTCGTCTTCTCAATCGTACGAACCAACAACATCACGGGAAGCGAACTTGTCGGCCCGCTTACCCTTGCCGCCGAGGTGAACCCCTCGACGGGACAAGTCGTCAGCGTGAGCTACTTGTCAGCATGCGGCTGATGTGAGTGAAATGCCCCGGCGGAGGCGCAATGAACCCTTATGCATGGCTAACCCTGCACACCATCTGCCTTGAATCCCCGAACGATTCTTGCTGTCGCTGTAGTCTTGTTGTTGGCGGGAACGCTCGTCGGCTACCTCTATGGAGTCTCTTCGATCCCGACAAAAACAACAACCACGACAATTACCGCAAGAGCGGAAGTTGCCGACAGCTTTGCGAACCACATGCTTCTACTGTCTGAAAGGAACGCCACCAACATAGTGTCCCAGTATGAAGGGGATGCGAACCTCACCTGGGTGGGGAGGGAGCTGAACACGGTAGGATTGCAAGGCTCTTACAACAAGACGAACATCCTCATTCTCATGAATTTCAGCTACATCGGCCGTGCCGGTTCATTTGGTATCGGAAACCTGAGCCACAAGGTAGCGCAGACGTCGAAAGACTCGGCGACCGTGCAATCAAGTTTCGAATTCTTTGGAAGCGGCTATACTTTTGGGCCGTACTTCAATTCCGCCAAATGCTTCAACGGGACAGTTTCTGCCCAGACTACCTTCGCATATTCGACTCCAACAAACGCGTGGTTAATCTCCAGAGAGTTGTGGAACTTTACAAGCCTCAACCTCCAGTGTTAGCGGCCCCGGTGGAGGCGCAATGAACCCCATGTGGCAGTTGCCCCTGCATTTTCTCTAGATGGAGGACAGCGATGTCATTCATTTGATTTCCCTATGGAAGACTCCAGCAGTGCAAACTAACCAGCAACGGCGGTGACGGTTATCGGATAATTCGTGCTTTGGAAGGGTTGGCCACCAGCGCTGCCCAGATAGTAGACCTCGACTCGGACTGTGTACTGGTAGCCTGGCACGATGGTAATTGTTGAGCTAGGCACAGAGAACGAAAACGTCTTCGTCTGGTTAGCAGGAATCGTCCCGTTGTAGAACAGTATTCCCGAATTTGGAGGAGGGTTATTTGACGCCGGGAACGTGCTGTTGACGACGAAAGCTTCGAGATAGCCGGCCGGATAATAACCCCTGTTCTTTATCGTCAGGGTCACGTTCGCAGAGTCACCCGATACAGCGGGGGCCGCAACTGTCAGAGAGGTGATGTTCACTAAACAGCACGCCCCAGTCAACCTCGTGATGGCGGACGTCGAAGTGCTGCTCAGGAGGTTTAGCACGTTTTCGTCTGTGGCAGACTCGCCCGAAGCGGGATCCGCATAGGTGACTTGGAGCTCGAAGCTCCCGATAGCTCCTTGTGGCGCTGAGCTGTCCGTGGTAATCAGCAGGTTCACAGAGGAGCTTGACCCGTACATCATCGCCACGGAAGGAGAGGACAGAGACAGGTGAAGCCAACTTGGGATGGTGCTCCCGTTGGAGTTGGCCGGAAACGGGCCGATCGCGAACGACACCGGAATGCACGTGTCATGAGGCATTGAAGGGAAGCCCGCCCAAGGGTAGGTCGCCGTCACTCGGATGGCCGAGTGCGAGCCCGGGTTGACCTCGAAACCCATCATCGGCCCCTGAAAGCCGGAGCCATTGAAGTATATGTTCAGGGAGACCGGGGTGGCAAAATTCCCTCGCAAGGACGTGCCGCTCGAAGTTGTGGAGGATTGGTTCGTGCATGATATCAATTGTGTTTCGGCTGGTGAGCTCGTGCTTTCGGCCGGTCCCGTTGTCGGTCCGCCCGGATTAGTCATTGAAAAGTAAGCTACCGCAGCAACTACGATGATTGCAACCGCGCCTAGGGCAACGACTGATCTGCCGACTGCCCCTCTCCGGGACATTGCAAAGTCAGTGTACCTTAGGTCGCTCGTTCGTGATATACCTTTGTCCGAACGGATTCTGCTAACCTATCTGTGCGAGCCGGGGGCTACGCGGGCACTACATAGTTGAACTGCGTGGTGGCGGTCTCAGTCGCGCCGGACCACATGCAGATGGCGGTGACCGAGTATGTTCCCACGACCCAGGCAGAAGAACCCCCGGCCACGAG
>PLCG01000040.1:0-11665 GCA_003135575.1 Nitrososphaerota archaeon | reverse complement strand
CCGGCCGGGCTGATCACGATGAGGCTGACGCTCACGTTCGAGGGGGCGTTGGGCGCCGGAGAGACGCTTCCGTTCACTAGGATGGGGTAGTTCGTGGTATAGACCTGACGATCGACGCGCACCGAGAGGGCGAACGCCACCCTGGAGACTAAAACGGCGGTGTTCGTAATTACCGTTGTCGAGGTGGTCGTTGTCGTTTCTGTGCTCGTCGTAGTCGAAAATGACGTTCTCGTTATGGTCGAAAGTGACGGGCCGCGAGAGTACTCGATTGCGGCTATGGACGCGAATATCAGCGTCAGCAGCACGAATGCACCCAATGCCACGTTCTTGGAATCCACAAACCCCTCTTTGTCCGCCCTTTCGATTAAGGATTTTGTTCGAACGTAGTTGATGCCGAGCGAGCTACGCCGCTGACGATGGGGTCCGCCCAGATTCTTGGCATATCCTGGCTAGTTGGACTTACCGGGCAAGCGTCGTAGATGTCTCAGCGACCCCTATTAGTGCGCCTCTCGTAGACTGTGTTGTGAGGGTTCGTTCAAGGCTAGTGCTGCGCGTATTGGACGTCGAATCTCGTGAAGTTCCAGTCCTCTTGCGAAATCAACCAGGTCCCGTGTTGAAAGGTGTATTCGTACCTCGCAGAGATGGTCCCGTTGAAAGCGCCGTCCAACCCGCTCGAGCCAACGAATGCCAGGTTCGCCGAGATCTCAACTGTCCCATCAGGAAGGCGGGTAGTATTGAAAGACTGAATCGTGAACTGAAAGCTCTTCGTACTGAGGGGGAAACCTGAAAGGCAGCTTGAGCCTCCGAACAGATAGTTGAGGGGGGTGCAAATCTCGCCTGTCCCCGTGTAAGTCCTTGTTCCCGTCGCCGGTCCCGCACCCTGGCTGACGCCCGACACGATCATCGTTGCGTTCGTGGCGTAGTCCGCAAGAGCACCGCTCGAATCAAGGTTCTCCAGCTTGGCAAGGTGGGACACCAGAGATGAAAGAAGGTTCGAAGCGCTAATTACTGAGACGGTCCCGGGAGATCCGCCTGTGTTATTGTTCGGCACGTAGGCGTCGCCGTTCTCCGGGTCGAACGTTGGCGTCAGAGGGCCGTTTCCGACCTTGAGGGTCTCTAACACTTCACTCGTTGTTCCTGAGATGATTGATATCGTGTCCCCTGCCGCGGCGGGGACGATTATGTCTCCGGTCGCCGTGTCAATCGCAGGCGTCCTGGGATTGTCGCCGACCGCGATATTCGCGATGACTTCGTTCGTCCTTCCGGAAACGACCCAGATGCTTCCAGAGAGGCTGTTCACTTCGGTGCATGGCACGTAGATGTTCCCGTTCTCAGGGTCGAAGACCGGCGTGAGAGGATGGTTGTGGCCAACCGCTATGTTGGCGACGACCGCGTTCGTCTTTCCCGACAAGACCGTGAGGGACATTCCGCTGAGGTTCGGGAAGTAGAGGTTGCCGCTTTCAGTGTCCAGCACTGGCGTCAAAGCGTCTTCGACCGCGGCCGTAGCGACGATCGTGTTCGTCGCACTTGAAATGATTGACACCGTCGAGTTCACATTGTCGGATATGTAGATTTCGCCGTTGGCCGAATCGAAAAAGGGTGTCTGTGGGAATGGCGCCTTGACGGTTGCGACCACTGTGTTCGTCGTTCCTGAAATCACCCACACAGTGCCTTCGATTCCCCCGCTACCGTTTGGACTCGCGAGGTAGATGTCTCCATTCGCGGGATCGAAAACCGGCGGAGTGAGGGGGGTATGATAAGAAAGACTCGAGGGAAAGGTCACGTTTGCTACTACGGTGTTGGTTGCTCCCGAAATCACCAACAAAGTGCTAGCCGGAATATGAGAACCAAGAGGTGTTGTGCCCACAAATCGATTCGAAACGTAGATGTCGCCGTTGTCGGGGTCGAACGTTAGCCCCTTTTCGCCATAGCTCACCGTCACGTTCGCGATCACAGTATTCGAAGATCCTGAGATCACAGAGATTTGGTTTCCGAACTGAGTACTGGGAACGTAGATGTCCCCGTTCTGGGGATCGAAGAGCGGGGTCCCCGGAGTTACCGTAACGGGCAATGTGGCAATAATGCTGTAGTTCCAGACCAGATTTGGCGAAATTGCAGGGGTCATGGAGCTGACTGTAGAAGTCGCGCTTGATGAGGTTGCAAGTTGACTTGTCGAGCTGGTCGTCTGTGTCAACGTGCCACTCATCTTCAAAGCGGGTGCGATGACGAAGCTTGAAAGAATCAAGGCTGCCGCTGTGAGAATAGCTGCTGCAACAAACTTGTTACTTCGATTCTTGCTGTGCGCGGGTGCTTCAGTCATGGTTGTTTACAGGAAAGGTCGAAAACGATGATCCGCGATTAATACCTTTGTCCCAATGTCCCTGTCTCTTGATGGAATGTGCTGCCAGCGGGTGCAATGCCCCCTTACCGCCCGATTCCACCTCCTTTAGACACATAGAGCATAGAACGGGCTTATTTTGAGGAGGTGCCCCGGGAGGGCATTTTCGCGATTTTGAGCGGTTGCCTGTGGTTATGGGAAATCGGTTCGATTAGTCTCGACGTAAGTTCTAAGATTGGCAACCTATGTCAGATTGGCTGCGGATCAAGATTGAGTTCTGAGATATTTCCTCAGGTGGGCGTCTACCTCGCAATCTTTGGAGGTCTTATACTAGTTATACGGTTCGTCCTGAGAAGGTTCGACAAACTCGATTATCCATTAGATTGACCGACATCGGCATTTGATTTCCGAGCGAGCTACGCCGCCGACGATCGATTTCACTTTAAGGTTGGCGACTGCAATATCCCTTCCCAAGCAGCTACTGCCCGAAACCACTGATGCCCGTTACGTTCATCCCTGAGACGTATTCTGAGAATATGTCGACAAGGGGGGCAGGTACAGCGGCGGCAGGCGGAGCGCGGCATGTGATATTTCGCGTGAAGGCAGACGCGTTGACTTGCGAGGCCGAGTAGCCCACTGCCATGGGTATGCCAAAGCCGCAGAACCCGGTCCCCGGGGCAGAAAAGTCGTAGAAGCCCGTCGCGTTGCTGAGCGCCTTGACGACGTAGACGACCGTGAAGAAGCTGAAGGTTCCCGATAGGGTTACGTTGCTGGGAATCACGCTACTCTGGAACGAATGGGATTCTACTGGTGTGCAATACCTTGTTCCATTGGCGGTGCTGCACGAGAACTTGCCGATGGTGATGGGGAAGAGCGGTACCGGTTTGGGGACGTAGGTGTTGATGCCTACATGGTAGGTCACGCAGACATAGCCCGTGGAGTTGGGGCGCATCAGCAGCACGGGAGTGCCAGTGGATTGGGAGATAGGATGGTCGCACGGCAACAACGGCATCTCCGTATCGGTAGCCGTGGTCGTGGACCTGATTGTACTTGTGAAGTTCACCGTGCTCATAACTGTGACCGGTGGGGAGGTAGTCGTAATCACGGAGGTGGCGGTGCTGGTCTTCGTGGTCTCCATCGCGGGGGCGACAATGAGACTGGCAGAAAGGATGACCGCAGCAATGATGACGGACGCCGCGACGAGTGCGTAATTGCTAGCGAGCTTCATAGCAGGTCAATTCTCGGACTTACTAATACGCCCTTTGAATGGAAGCACAAAGTGCTACCATAGACGTGTGTGCTGGGCATGCGGCGAATGCCAAATATGAGCCCGAGTTTAGAGAACTATCATGCCGTCGAGGAAGGTTGCGGACTTGGAACAACCTGACTTACTGTTCGCATTGTTGGAATCCTCCGTTAGGGAAATCAAATGAATGACATCGCTGTCCTCCAAGCAACAACCACCATGACAAGCCAAGGAAACGCAACGGCCATGCCTGACATCACCTCCATCGGAGTAGCTGTCTTGCTGATTGCATTCCTCGTAGCCTTATCACTCTATTCGTGGTGGAAGTGGGACTTGAAGAGGATTACCCGCGATGCAACAGTCTCAGAGATCACCCGTCCGAGCGAGCTACGCCGCCGACGATGTGAATCCGCACGTTTCAGGGCATAAGAATGATGAAGTCAGAACTCGATTGGGCGGTTGCGGTCTCATTTGCTCCGATACCGGGATACGACGCGAAAGCAATGATGTGGTAAGACCCGGGTTGCGGGGTAACACCAGCTTTGTTGGACACACTCGTGTCCCAGACAGAAGAACACTCGACAAAAAGGCGGGGAACATTCGCGCCCTGACCTTGGCCTACAGGAGGCACGGTTGGGATGCAGTCGATTGAATCGACGACTCGTCCTGAGGAGTCGGTCACATTATACCCCGCTCTCAGCTCGTCCGATTGCCCCCAAGTAACCACTGTGCCGTTCACATTCTGAAGGACGACGCTGACGCAGACCAAGTCTCCCGCCTTGACAGCATTTGACGAGAGGTAGGTGTTCACGGAGTAGCCTTGTTGGAGAGTAGTATTCAACAGATTGTTGCATCCTTCGGGATTAGGTTCATTTCCAATGAAGTGCAGCGCCCAGCCGCCATTCGATTCTCTTGGGAATCCGTCGATAGAACCTACGATCGAAAAAGTCGTAGTGGCGATAGAAGATTGTGGTGCGTAACCAGAAGCGGTCATGAGAGCGACATATGCGCTACTCGTGGCGAGCATCGCTGCCACGAAGACAAGCGCGCTTTGGCTGACCAAGTCATGACACGCGCGACGGTTCTAGTCGTAAATAGTTTTGTCCGAACGAAAAGTTGATTCCGAGCGAGCTACGCCGCCGGCGCGATACTTGAGACGGTGCGCGAAACAGTAGAGACCGAGAAGTTACTGCTAGCAACGGCTATAACCGTTGAAGACATGGTGGAATGACTCCCATCTTCGAACTGAGCAACGAGAGATACCAGATAGGTCTGCCCAGACACTATGTTCGGGATGCCGTCACCTCCGCCTTGGATGAAATAGTTGAACGGAAATGTGCGGGTTGTCTCGGTGTTCGTATTCCGAGTAGACACCGTGGTGCAGGAGGAATTTGCGCCGCTGCCGTTGCATTGCACGCTTGTGAAATATGGAGATGTCAAGTTCCAGCATGAGGAACCTGCAGACGTGCCATTCAGCGATACGTCGATACAGCTCAGGGGTGAACTCCCGTCTACCGTGACTGTCCCCAAAATTTCGGCGGATGATTGGCAAAAAAGTCCCTGACAGGGGGGCTGGTTCAGAGGCGTCTCTAGAGCGACGTCCTTCACGGCGAAACTTGTTGAAGAGGACAATGCGGAAGAAGTTCTGGTCGAGGTTGAGTTGCCGGTCGTAGACAGGACAAACACGAAGAGACCTCCGACAACCACTACCAACGCGATTAGGACGGCAACCCCTGCAAGGGCGGTAATTCCTTTTGCAACAAAATTCAAGGAACTCGAAGTGGGAATTGACCGAGGTGGCTCTTTAGGGTTTTGAAACAGTGTTCTGCCTTTTCCGAGCATAGCGACCGAGGATTTCATTTCCGAGCGAGCTACGCCGCCGACGAAATACTTGGAATCGAAACGCGGTGTCACGTTACAACCGCGGGATATGCGGCGCATAACTGCAAATCGAAGCCGCTCACAATGACGAAGCCGGTCGCTCCACTCACTTGCACGCCTCCAAACGATGGACCTGCTAACACTTCCAGAGGACCTTGCTCATTTCGAGAAGAATTCGGATAAAGTTGGTAGGAATACCTTCCGTCAGGCACCGCAAAAGTTATGGACGATGATTGGTCGTCTCCAAGCAACTCGAAAGAACGTGACTGTATCTGCGATAGGGTGACGTTGAGNNAGAGGATAGGTCTCTGTCGCGTTGCCGAAGGTGACCCCCCATTCGCTGATTGCCCATCCTGCTGGCCGCCCCCCACAATCACCCGAAACAACAAAAGTTACGTTGTACAGCGGCGAGGTTGTAGATGTCACGAGATTAGAAATTGTCGTCGAAACCCGGGTGGATGCGAGACTCGCTTCTTCGGCCTGCAGGAGTGTAATCTCTGCCGCGATGGCCAAGATAACTCCCAATGTGATCAACATTGCCGTCATCCTGCTTGACCTAGACCTAACGGCACCCATTTCGAGTCGCCTTGGAAAAAGGCTCCGCGCTGATAAAAAAGAATTGCCCATGCTATATTGGGTTCTGCTTCATTGTCGCGTGATATCTCCTCCCGCTTCCCTTCGGGTGATTTCGATGGGTGATTGTTGTCAACCTGTACAGATGGGAGACGGAAGACTGCCGGTCACCCATCGGAACCCAGTCATAGGTGAATCGTAGGTTTCCCCCACGTTAAACAGACTGTGGGAAAGCGACTGTGATGCCGGCCCCAGACATCCCGCCTCGCTATGCGAAGTGCAACTCCAGCATGTCAGCCGAAGAACGGGCACGAAGAGGAAGAAGACAACGAAGGCGATGGCGCACGCGGTCGCCACGAGGACGAGTCTTCTCAAGGCTTTTGAGATATTTTCGCTGTGCTATTTACGGCCTTCATGAGTAGCTCCTTCCAGCCCTTTGGACTCAGGCCTGCCGCTTGGGCGGGAGTCTGGCCTTCGAGCGCCATGTGAGGCTTCACGAAGTTGTACTGGATGCGCTGTTNNCCTTCTGCGAGTTGTGTCTTCATGGACTTCCATCCCCGCTGAACCTTGATTCGCTCGCGCAACGCGGCAGTAATCAGCGATTCAGGGGATTGGCCCAGGAGATAGACGTGCCTCCGTCTTGGAATGTGCTAATGAGGACCAAGTCGTAGGAAATGCCGGGGACGATTGGAATATTGTGGGTGTCGATTGGCGTATTGAAGGAGACTTGGTAGGAGAGCTGGCAGCAGTGGAGCTTGTAGCTCATCGCGCCGACAAGCGTGCCGTTCAGGTAAAGCTGGAGGCTCGTCAGGTTTCCGTTTGCGTACACGGACGAGTACAGATGTGGGCTGGCGTTGCTGCCGCAATTTGCGGCGCATATGGAAGAGGATGCGACACTGATCTGCTCGCCTGACAGAGGTATGTTCGATGAAGTAATCTCCAGGTCGGAGTCCGCGGTCATGTTGAACTCATGCCCTCCGCTCCATACGTGCAGGTCGACCAGCACGCGGTAGAATCCGGGGCTCACGGTTGCCCCTGAGGTCTTGGTCTGATTCCAGTAGGACACGTGCGAGATGCCGCCCATTGGCGGAGCGGGGTTATCCTGGAGCTGGTTGGCGCACGAGGCGTGATTCGCAAAGTCAAAGATTACCGAGCCCTTGAGGTCGAGGACCTTGTAGCTGTAGGAGCACGCTGAGGTCTCTAGTTCGTAGGCCTGTTGGCCGCTGTTGCTCAGGACCCACACTATCTTGACCGGTTGTCCAGGGGACATGAAGTCGTTCCCCAAGTTGCCTTGATAGTAGAACTGTTGCCGAAGGATGGCTGAGTTCACCGGTAAAAGAGGGACTCCCACGTACACCTCGCCTATGGGACTGAGATAGGTTTGAGAACTGCCCGCGACGATTCCCATAGCCTCATAGGAGCCTGGCTGAACCTGAGCGCCGGCGTCGTCGGTCTGATTCCATGTCAGGGTCTGATTGTAGCTTTGGCCGGGGTTGAGAATCACGCTCAGAGGCGTCCCTCTGCATCCTCCATGCTTAGTCGAGTCGTAGACCACGGGCCCGGTGGTTCCGATTCCTTGAAGAATCGTGAAATTGCCCAGACATGATGAAGGAGACGCAACGAGCATGTTGGCCACCGTGTCATCGATGACGGAGAAGGTTATCTTCACTGTCTCTCCAGTCGCGTAGTACGCCGGGCTGGGCTTATCCAGGGCGGTTCCAGTCGATGATGATATCCGTGCGGGACAGCTTGAAACTAGGCCTGATTGAAAGTCGGCCGTCACCTCTCCAGTCTGCAGATTGTAGTTAGCTTGGACGTACCCGGCCGGTTTACCCTCAGATACAAGAACGAACGTCGCGACTACGTACTCATACGAGCCGTTGGGGCCTGAGACTTGCTGCAGGCCCCAGTATGTCGTGACCCAGCTGAGCCCGGCAGACACGTTCCTGAAGGCTGATGAATTCACTATCTTCGAGTAGACTTGGCTCAGGCTGAAGTTGGCTACTCCGGGAGCGAAGCTTGACAAGATCTCGTTGTTGGTTGTGAGATTGCCGTGCACTGGCAGTCTGCACGGGTTCGTCCAGGAGGCAGGCCAAGTACTAATTGGACCTGCTGTGTAAATCTGATTGGCCGCGGAGGAAGAAGTGCCGTAAGATGAACTAGTTGAGTTGATTGCTGTGGGTTTGGAGGTGGTCACCGCGAGGTAGCCCGCTACGATAGCCGAGACGACCAAGAGACCAATAAAGGCGACCGAAGCCGTTTGAATCGCTGCTCTGCGAGACACCATGCCGTGGCGTGGTTTCAACGTTCACCCGAGCTCCTGATTTTCCATACGGCAAGACCTTGCTGGTTTTTTGTCAGGTTTTGTCATTAATAGTTTTGTCAGAATGAATCCAGTTAGCCTGAACCACAGGTTGATTTATCTGGGCCTATACGCAAGAGAATCATGACCCCGCGGGGTTACCTTGCTTGGTTCGCGGTCGGCGTAGTCTTCTGCAGTATAGGAATCGCCCTGCTTTTGGTTGGGAATACCACGGTGCCGGTACCGGCTGACTCTACTCTGCCTCCTTCTGTGTTTGAAGCGCAAGCAGGAATCTACACCGCGTTCTGGCATGGCGTGTATTTCTTCCTAGTTGCTACTGGAATCGCTTTCCTGATTCAGGGGTACCGTGTTCACTCGCGTTCCAAGAGATTGATTGCGCCTGGTGCGGACGCACCATAATTGGAGGATTGGACTTGTGCCGATGAGCGCAATCTGGTTTCATACCTCGTATTGGGCTCGCTGACGCAGCGCGGCCGTGATCCAGCGGTTAGGACGGTGGCTTCGCATCTCCCTCGAGTCTGACCCCCGATTCGGACATAACTATTTAGCCAGCTGCGACGCTTTTTTCTTCTGAAGCGGATTTGAGATGCGCGACAAGATCGCAGCTTACGTTGTAACGGCAGTCGTCGTCGCGGTCCTTTCCACTTATGCCGGAATCAGCATGACTCCCGCCCGAACGCTGCTGCAGACCACGACGACCACCCAGACAGTATTCAGCCACGAACTACAGTTTCTCACCAGCACACCGGCTCAGACGGCCACAGTTACCTCGACGCTTCCAGCGAGCACGACTACCATTACGAACGTGGGCATTCCAAGCACGACAACCATAACCAGCGCAGGGGCTCCCAGCACGACGACGGTGACCGCATATTACTGCGGGACGGGAACCGCTTTGATGACGATCAACGGGTCAACCTACTGCACCGCTGACGTATCGAAGGACACGGCTGTTGGCAATCCTGGCTATAGCTACTTCCTGAACGGGTCGGTTGACTTCATGGGAGTGCACTTCATGACCTACTGCCCGCCGAACTACTCCGGTTGCCCCGTTCCTCAAAACTATACCACCACAACGCAGACAACCATAACCATGTCAATCGGAGCGATGCGTTTCAATATGACTTTCCCAGACAAGAGCATCGAGATTGCAGGGAACGTCATTGGTGACTCCCGCACTGTGCTCATGCTTTCAAACCACGTCAATCCAAGGGCCGGGATTCTGATTCAGGCCGCTCCGTCGTATGGCTACAACGTCTTCCTCTTGGTCAGGTATCCTTAGCCGGCGGAATAGATGGCTCTCCTGGGATCCGCTCTCGGAGAGCATGATTGAAATGAAGAGCAGCCGACGCTTATACTTCTCAGGCATCCTTTTGTTAACAGCAGGCTTGCTCTTTGTCCTCATTTTTGGTTTGCAGACCTATACTCTTGTGTATGATTGTGAGCACCTTACCGGAGGAGTGCCCGTCCAGGGCTGCGATTACTATCTTCAACTATCATATTATTTCGATTTTTTTTCGAACTCATTTCCTCTATGGCTGGGTGTTTCTTTGGCCGTCATCGGCTCCTGTCTCATACTTCTTAGGAGATTCTCATGTCGTTAGATAATCAGGCGGTCTTGTTATTCAGCTCTGCTATCAAGCCCAGCAACAGCTTGCCCTGCTCCGTCACCTGGTACAGCTTAACGGTACCAGACTGCGCGTAGACCTTCGCGAGCCCGTACTTCTCCAACACTGCCAGCTGCCTGTCGACCTCCTTCCAGTCGATCCCCGTCAGCTCCGACAGCTCGAGCCTGTGCCTCGGGGAGTCCATGTTCTGCAAGAGCGACACCCTGGAGCCGCCGCCCCGCATCCCGATCATCAGGTCATACACGTCTCCCCCGAACCCCTTGCGGGCGAACAAGCTCTTGACCTGCGAATGCCTGCTCGCCCGGCCCTGAAACACCACGAGACCTACCGCGATCCACCCGGCAATCGAGAGGGGCGGAGCATAGAGGACGAAAGGACTCGTCGGGCCACCCTGTGTGGTTGTTAGGGATGTTAGAGCAGGGCCCCACGAGGGCGTGACGAGCGCGCCGACAACCGCCACGAGCGTCTCGAGAGAGGCGAAGGCCGCCAGCAAGAACAGGATTAGCTTGCGGCCTTTCACTTGAGCGAGAAAGCCCTTCTTCGGATATCAATATTTCCCAGAATGCTATGGGAAAGCCTAATTTCGGCCCGAAGCAACTTCAAACCCATGAAAGCGCGGGGCTGGGATGCTATAGGCTGGGTCGCCATTGGCTTGGGAGGCTTCGCCCTGCTCTTCTTCTTCGTGCCTCTCGTCCCGATGGTCCCCCTTCCCTGCATCACTGGTGGCGACGGCTACGGCTCTGCTTCTGCCTATCTTTTCAGTTTAGGAGCGACTTATGTTCACGGCAACTTCGGATGGCTGACTCCAGTTCTTGCCAACTGCATCTAAGAAGCGAGGTGTCATCACCCGCCATGCAACGCGGTCTGAAATCACCCGTAGATGCAACAGCACCAAGACCACAGCTCTGCTGATATCCATTTTGGCTATTGGGGCGTTCCTTTTCCTTATTCCTGTAGAACCAACGTGTTATCCTGTGTATCGTCCCTGTGCAGGTCTACCTCTATCGCTTTGCACTTGCCTGAATCACTACGGCTCCGTTACATATTGGCTGTTTGGATATGGAGGAAACACAATGGTGCACTATGAGGGTTACAGGATGTCCCTCGGGTAGTCCTATCACCTGAAGACGGGACAGCATCGAATCGACCGCGAAGTTGTCGCTTATACTCCCCACGGCGACGACAAGCTTTTGGCGTACATGAAGACCAAACACAGTGCCCCGGCCGCGGCGAAACAAAATCCAGCCAGCGCCACTAACGGAACCCCAATGATGAAGCCCCCGACAAAAATGCACACCCCAACAACCACGAGAAGTCTCAATACCCAAAGTGGAACGCGACCCGCCGCCCCGCTATCGGCTGCCTTTGGGTCGCCGGTCGTCATGAGTTAAGCCTTGACGCAACCGTTATTGCAGCAGAGACTGCCCTACGTTGATGTTTCATGCCAACTCAGCCTGCAACCACTGAAGCTGTGGCCGTTGCTGTGCTTCCATCCTGGAAGGTGGCAACGAATGTGAAGAGATACGTGAGACCCTGAACAACCGGTATGAACTTGTCTGGAACGGAACCCTTCCACTGGTCAGCGAACTTCGTCAGGGTGTTGACGCTCCCGGTGGACGTCGCGATGCAGGAAGTCCCGTTTGATGGAACGGTGCAAGTTGCATAGTACTTGGTAG
>PLCG01000103.1 GCA_003135575.1 Nitrososphaerota archaeon | reverse complement strand
GTAACGTCGTACTCCTTACCGACCTCAACGGGCTTTGGTTTGAAAGAACTGCCGAAGCCGCTGCTACTCCTTCCGCCGTAGCCGCCGCCCCCTCCTCCTCCTCCGCCTCTACTGCCGCCGCTGCCGCCGCCGAATCCTCCTCTTCCTCCACTACGATTTCCATAACTCATCCATTTTCACCCAACCTACTGCAAGTTCCTCAGTGAATAGGTCCGCTTCAATCTAGCTAATTAAACGTATGTGTAGCGAAGTCTTGTTGACCGCTATATCCGGCGTACCTTGATTATCGGCACTTCTTCGATACTTGCAGGGACTTCGACCTGGTCGTTTGCCACGTAGACTATGATGTGGTCCTTGCCTATCCCCACTCCGGTGACGCCAGGCAGGTCAGACAGCTCGTCGCCATGCGCGTAGCGCACCTGTGCGACGCGGTTTAGTTGGTTGTCGGTCTTCCAGAGGTAGTTGCTTCCCATGCTGGCTCTTCTCGGTTCTCAGAGACCTGCGTTCCCTATTAAGCCTTGGTAGAGGGGATTCAGACCCTGAATCTGCTACAAATAGCCCCAGCTTAGCAGCATGTCGACATCCCGGAACCAGCGCTGGCCGATGTCGTCGCGGTAGAACATGTTTGGGATCATGACGTTCTTCACCGTTTGGTAGGCCGAGTTGATCGCGTCCCGCATGGACGGCCCGGAGCCCGTGACCACGAGCACGTATCCTGACCTGCCGGCTACATGCCAATCCCCATCGACCATCTTCACCTCGCCAATGTGGACGCCGTTGAAGTTGGGCTTCTTGAAGAGAATCGTCGCGTCCTCCGAGTACTTGCGGAACGCCTTGTCGTCCTCGAACGGGAACGGAGGTATCGCGACGACGACGCCGACCTGGTAGCCCTTCTTCGTCTTTAGCTGCGCGTCCTTGCCTTGCGCGATGTCTGAGAGGAACGCCCCCCATTCGCTCGTCACGCCCTCCATCTGGATGCTGATGGTCGGGTACCCGAAACGCGACGTCCACTCGAGCGGGAAGATTCCTTTGCTGTTGGCGATGCAGTTGAGGTCGATGTACCCGACGTACTTGCTCGCTGCGAGCCGCTCCTTCGTCTTCAGGAGCGTGTTCTCGAAGAGTGGACTGCTCTTGGTCCAATACATAGCGGTGCCCATCTCGCCGGTACTTGGCCCGAGGTCATTGGGGAAGAGCTTCTTGTGCTCGAAGTTGATGTTGATCGGGTAGACGAAATCGTTCCCGTTGAAGAACGCGCCGATCCCAACCTCGACCCCCGTCTCGTACTTTTGAATCTGAAAGAACTTGATCTTCTTGGACCAATTCACCTTGTAGTGCTCTAGGACCTGCTCGACGTCCTTGCCGTCCTCTTCCTGCCCGACGAAGAGCAGCTCCTTCTCATTCTGCGCGTTCCCGCTCGGCTTGATCACGTATCTGTCCGGGGTCTTCTTCACGAACTCGATTGCCTCGTCGAACGAGGTGAAGTTCCAACTCGGGAGCGTGCTGACGCCGGCGTCTCTGAGCTCGGTCTGGCCGAACTCCCTTTCGTTCTCGAGCTTGTCCGTGTAGACCGAGCCGCCGACAACGAACTTTCCCTCCGTTCTAAGCTTCCCAGCTAACTCCCCGAAACCAATGTCGTCGAACACGATCACCTCCGCCCAATCCTTGAGCGGCTCCCAAGCATCGACTTTCTCGACGAACCCGTCTCCTACGTCCTTCTCGCTCTGGCTCTTGGTGAACTGCCTGACCTGATGCCCCGCTTTTGTGAGCTGCCAAGCGAGGTCGGTCGAGAGCGCCTCGATCGAGACGAAGAGGAAGTTGGTCACTTCCACAAAGAGACGCGCCGCGCCTAATAATGATTCATCGGACTTTCTCCGCGTCAGGACATCGAGCAGCTCCGCAAGATTTCATCTAGAGTAGTTGAGTGGGCCAGCCCAGATTTGAACTGGGGACCTTCGCTGTGTAAGAGCTTGACGGAGCGATCTCTGACGTCCTAACCGAGCTAGACGACTGGCCCGATTTTTTGCTCGGGCTGAGGCGGTAATAAGTCTTGGATTCAGCGTGAGTCGGGACAGACGACGACAATTCCTTATTATCGCGTCGGGGCCGATATCGCAAGGAGGAATCAGATTGGTCTCTGGCCGCTTTGCACTTGTCCCTGTGCGCGAGCTGAAGACCCACGAGGAGGCAGAGCCAGACCGAGTGAAGAGGGTCATGAAGCAGATGCAATCCACGGGGCTTGTGAGGAAGGCGATTGTGGTCGACTCCAAGTCCAAGGTGGTCCTAGACGGCGTGCACAGGCTAGGCGCGCTGCAAGCACTGGGAGCGGTCAGAATCCCGGCCTGGCTGGTAAACTACTCGGACGACGAGGTGTTGGTCTTCTCGAAGGACCGCAGGTCGCAGATTCCAAAGGACGACGTCCTTAGGGCCGCTACGCAAGGCCCGAAGTTTCCACCGAAGACGACGCGCCACATGGCGAAGACCAACGACGGCAGGCTCGTGCCTCTCTCGAAGCTCGAGAGCGAGATCGCGATCCCTCTCTCCACTCTGCTTCAACCAGCCTAGGCCGCTGAGATCCGGCCCGGGCCCGGCAATTCCTCTCGAAATCGACAAACCCTTAAATAAGATTCTCAGAACCGAAAAACGAGTGGAGCAATTGGAAGGCGATTCACTTCACGGTCACTGGAGCTGGTTCAGTTCATCAGTAGCCTCCCTAGTCCACGCGTGAGTCTCGCACAAGGATCGTCCAAAGGACCGCGGATTTCTACTTCAATTCTGCGAGGCAGAGGGTGGTATCCGATTGCCTAGCAGCAAGAAACTGAAGCTGACGATCCCCAACGGCCACCTCGGCCAGAAGAGCATAGAGATATTCCAGAAGGCCTACTACAAGATCTCCGGTCAGGATAGGAGCTATCGCCCCGCATTTGGCGACCCGGAAGTCGAGCTCAGGGTACTCAGGCCCCAAGAGATTCCCCTCTACGTCGCCGACGGGATCCAGGACGTCGGCATCACCGGCATCGACTGGATCACGGAGACGGGGGCGAAGGTCGAGGAGGTACTCGACCTGGAGTTCGGCGGCGTGAAGCTCGTCGCCGCGACCCCCAAGTCCCATCCCGCCGAAACGGTGAACGAGCTGATGGAGAGCTTCTGGAGCAAGGGCGAGGACTTCCGCGTCTCGGCGGAGTACCTCAACATCACCGCTGATTACCTAAAGTCTCAGCCGGCTTACAAGAAGCGGTTCGAGAAGAAGGAGCCGATGATCATCACGCCATGGTGGCGGAAGGGAGACAACCCCAAGGCCGCAGTCTACCTCTCCTTCGGCGCGACCGAGGCGAAGCCCCCGGAGATAGTCGACATGATCGTGGACGTGACCGAGACGGGGACGACCCTCGAGCAGAACAACCTCAAGCAGATAGGCACGCTGATGAGGTCGACCGCCCGCCTGGTCGCGAACAAGAAGGCGCTCAAGGACCTCTGGAAGAGGGAGAAGATCTACGACCTCAAGATAATGCTGAGGGGAGTCGTCGAGGCGCAGAAGCAGCTGCACATCTTCGTCAACGTGAAGGAGCAGAACCTGCAGAAGCTCCTGTCGCAGCTCGAGGCGCTCAAGCGCCCCACGGTCAGCCCGCTCTCGGAGAAGGGCTGGTTCGCCGTCAACTCTGTAATCAACAAGAAGGACCTGCACGCGATGCTCCCCATCCTCAAGAAGCTCGCTCAGGGCCTGGTGATACACGAGCCGCAGAACATCCTCTCGCTCGAGGAGTTCGGGGAAGGGAATGAGTAGCGAGCTACTCCCCCTGATTCGAGTGGACAAGAAAACCGAAGCAAAGAAAGTCGCGGAGAGAATCAGGGCGAGGCCGGAAGGGCTGTCTGCCGCAATGCAAGGCGCCGAGAGGATAGTCCGGACCGTGAGGGCACAGGGCGACCGAGCGCTCGTCCGTTACTCCAAGGAGCTGGACGGAGTCACGCTCCGACGCGGCGAGCTAGCGGTCCCAAAGGAGGAGGTCGCGGCGGCGGCCGAGCGGGTCGGCGCTGACCTGCTCGAGGCCATGCGGTTCGCCCTGAAGAGGATCCAGAGCACCCAGGGACAGCTGCTGCGAAGGCTGCCTTTCTCATATGTCGCAAACGGGTTCGTCATGCGGTGCGTCGTGCGCCCCCTGGACTCGGTCGGCTGCTACATCCCGGGAGGGAGGGCGTCGTACGCGAGTACCGTGCTCATGACCGCGGGAGTGGCGAAGATGGCGGGAGTGAAGAGGATCGTAATCTGCTCTCCACCAATTAGGGGAGGAAAGGGCGCCGGGAGGATCAGCGACGCCATCCTGGCGGCCGCGAAAGTATGCGGTGTCGACGAGGTCTACCGTATCGGGGGAGCCCAGTCGATTGCCGCCCTTGCGTACGGGACCGAGAGCATCCCCAAGGTCTCCAAGATAGTCGGGCCTGGTGGTTTGTTCGTCGCCGCGGCAAAGAAAATCGTCTCCTCCGACGTCTCCATCGACTTCTTAGCGGGTCCCACAGAGATGGTTGTCGTGGGAGACGCGAAAGCGGACGCCCGTCTCGTCGCCTGGGACCTGATGGGCCAGGCCGAGCACGGAGCAGACAGCATCTGCGGATTGGTGACTTGGGACGGGGGGCTCGCGAAGGAGGTCAAGAGGATAGTGGCAGAGGTCTCGCCCACATTGGACCGGCGAGAGTTCGTGCAAGGATGTCTGCGAAGAGGCTTCGCCGCTCTCTGCCGTGACCGCGACGCCGCCATCGAGCTGGTCAACTCTCTGGCTCCCGAGCACCTCGAGCTCATGGTCGAGGACGCGCCGAGGATGGCGGAGTCCATAGAGAACGCGGGACTCATCCTCATCGGCCCGTACGCTCCGGGAGCGGCGAGCGACTACTGCG
>PLCG01000014.1 GCA_003135575.1 Nitrososphaerota archaeon | reverse complement strand
ACCGAGATGGTGTCTCCGTTCTGAGCAGAGAGGGTGCTGGTTGACATCGAAGGCGGACGACCCCGAGGCGTCCCTTTAACGATTTTGCCCGGTCTATCGTTTCTCGAACTTCAGAGATACGGAGTTTATGCAGTATCGCATGCCTGTGGGCTGGGGGCCGTCGTCGAAGACATGGCCTAGGTGGCTCCCGCACTGCGCGCACTCGGCCTCGACCCTGTGCATGTCGTAGCTGTAGTCGTCTTTGTCCTTCACGTTCTCTTTCTTGGCGGGCTCCCAGAAGCTCGGCCATCCGGTGCCGGATTCGAATTTGGTCTTCGAGTCGAAGAGCTCCGCGCCGCAGACCACGCACCTGTAGACGCCCTCGTCGTGGTTGCTCACGTACTCGCCCGTGAAGGGCATCTCCGTCCCCTTGTTCACGCAGACGTCTTGCTGCTCGGGCGTGAGCTTCGCCCTCAGCTTGCTGACCTCGTCCTTCTTGAGCATGAAACTTAATGCGCACCGCATTCGTATAAGCCTTGGTCCGACTGGCTAGGATGTCAGGTACTTGCGCAGGGTGTCCTCGTTGTTCTCCGCGTGGAAGAAGACGGGGATGTTCTGGGTCGCAGTCGCTTTGAAGCTGGTTATGAGCCAGTCTCCGTTCTGGAACGCAAGCGTCCTGTCGATGAAGGCGTCGCCGATGGCGAAGCTGTCCGCGACCAGCTGCCTGTCATAGGGCCGGGGCATCGTCGAGATGAAGTAGCTGTGAAGTTGCTGCAGAGCGTTAGTGTTAAGGTACGCGACCCTCTGGGTGCTTATCCAGCCGAAGAGGTTGTACTTCCTCCCGTGCCTGAGGAGCCTCTCGACCGCCCTGCTCGACTCGTAGGCGTTGTCACCCTTCCTGGCGTCCTGGGGGATGAACTCCTGGGCCTCGTCGATGATGAAGAGCACCTTCGGCGTCAGGCTGAAGCTCCTCTTCCTCTTGCGGAAGACCTGGCTGATGACGTCGGCGGTCTGCGCCCTCGCGTCCTCGGCCTCGNNCGGCCTCGGGGAGATTGATGACGAAGACTCGGGGCGAGTCCTTGTCAGTTGAGATTATCTCGTCGGGGAGGGTCTCCCAGGGTGACTTTGCCGTCTCCTCTTCCGGGGCGGCGTCCGCCAGGACCTTGGCGAGGCCGTCGAAGGTCTTCTTCAGCGAGCTGTTGGCGGGAAGGTCCTCGAGGAGCGTCTGGATCTGGGAGATGAGCTTCGAGGTTTTGGAATTGAACCTCGTGTCCGGCGTGAACCCCTCCGCGGACATGAACTCCTTGATGCGGCTGATCACCTTGGGGACGTAGATCTTCTGTTGGACCGCGCCGTACTTGTCGTTGAGGGTGTTTGTCAGCACCTCGACGAGTCCCCCGTAGGTGCTGAAGCGCTCCACCTCGTCGCTTCCCTCCATGGGGAGCTCCGCGAAGACGACCTTGCCGTCGTCGAAGAGCTTGGCGATCTTCTTCTCGAACTCGGGCTGGAGCTCTGCGAGCGCCTCGGGGCATACGTGGCGCTTGAAGTACTCGGCGGCCTTCTGCTTGGATCCTGCGAAAGAGTCCGTGAAGAGGACCTTGCTGTGATAGTCGTTTAGCACGTCGAGGATGTGGATCCCGTACTCCGAAGAGAGGTCCAGGATGACCACCTTGAGGTCGGGGAGGACCTTTAGCGCCTTGCGGATCACCGCCGCGGTCAGGTTGGACTTGCCGCTCCCGGTGAAAGCGAAGACCCCCACGTGGAAGTGGAGGAGCTTCTCGATGTTGACCGTGAACGGGATGGTCTCGTCTATCACCCCGAGCAGGTTGCCGAACTGGTAGTCGCCGGGCCTTTGTCCCTCCGGCACGCTGTAGCAGATGAGCTTCTCGACGGAGTCGCGGCTCAGGAGCTTGACCGGGCTCCCCGCCAGCGGGGCGTAGGGTTTCCTCTCGAAAGTCGTGGAGCCGTCGCTTTGCTCTTTCATCACGTAGCCGATTGGGGCAGCGACGATCTCGATCCAGGTGCTCCTCGAACCTTTCTTCCAATCGGCCTCTATCAGCTCCATGAACTCGTTCCTTATCGCGGCTGGCTGGGACCTGTCGAGGTTTCCCATCGAGTAGTGCATGGGAAAGACGTCCGCGATCTCGTAGATCGAGAAGATGTTGTCCGTCCCAATGGTCTGGGTGTTGGGGATGGCGACGAGCTGCCCCGTGGAAAGCTTCTTCACGACTTCCGGGCTGTAGTCGCAGTCTATCCTCGCCGTGCTGAAGGTCACCGTGGAGCTTCCGTCAGCTGTCTGCCTTGTTGTGGAGACGATCTCTCTTAGCTTTGCCCGGAACCTGCCGTCGAGGTCGTCGAAGACTCTTGTCGATTGCAAGACGTCATCTGCCTCCGCCGCCGCGACGCTTCGCCTCTTCCTGGCTTCGGTAGTCCCGGAACTTCTGCGAGAAAAGGACCTGCTGGTCTAATTCTGACCTCGCCATCTCGACCTCGACCGCGCCTGCATATGCCGCCTTGTTCTGCTGCAGGACGAACTTCGCTTTCTTGTCCGCGAGGAAGAGAGGGTAGTTGTGGCCCAAGGCCTCAGGGATGACCTCGCCCGCCATCTCGACCAGGATGGACATGGCTAGGTTCGTCATCGGCGATTCCTCTCGCAGGTTGAGGACCGGGCTGATTTTCTCGTCGATCTCGTTGTCCTCGTTGAAGAGCAGGAGGTCGCCCCAGTGGTCGTAGGCCGCGTACGCCGGCCGGTCGAAGGTGAAGACGTGGCTCCTCACGCTAGGATCGTTCTTGCTGCTCCAGAGCTGGATGTATGTCTTCACGAACATCCGCTCCGGATAAATCACGTTCCGGTAGGCTCCGCGCACCCTCGCCTGTCCGTGAGGGAGCGCGCTGTCCTTGACCCAGACCATCGTCCTGAAGGCCGCGTCGATGTCGACGCTGTGCCACGGCGTGGGGAAGCTCACCGAGTTGACGACGCTGTTGGTCTGCAGGAGCATCTTGTCGCTGTTGAAGTTGGGCAGACCCCGGTCCAGGTCCGCAAGCCCGGAGGCCCTCAGGATGGGCGCGACGGCCTTCACGAGCTCCGACGCTCCCGAGTCCTTGATGAGGCCGATGGGGAGGAGGCGCTCCGACCAGGCCCTCCGCGTCAGCTCAAGCACTAGGACGAGCACGAGGTAGTCGAGGTCGTCAGCGGTGATCCATCGCTCTTCGCCTCCACCCGCCCTGATTCTCAGGGGGTGCTCGCTCTTCGGGCTGAATACGTGGTCGCACACCTCGAGGGCCGCACCCACGACCCTCTTGCGGTAGTCCTTGACCCCCGGGTTGAGCTTGAACTTCGCGTCGCCCTCGGACCCGCCGGTCCGCTCGAAGACGTGGAACTCGGAGTCGAACTCCTTGAGCTCGTGACGGAGGCGAGGGATCTGGCTCTGGTCCGCCTTGAGCCGCTCTGTTATCTCAAGAAGACTGAGCTCCTCGCCCCCGAAGAGGCACGAGATGGCCGCGAACTTCAGGAGCTGGCTCCGCGGAGAAGGGATCTTGAGCTCCGGGTTTGCCACCAGCATCCTCGCAACCTCGAGGTCGAATGCTGTAACCTTCCCATAGGGAGTGGTCATCCCTTCGAGGACCGAGAGGTGGTTTCTCACGAGGTCACGGGTGCTCCAGACGAGGTGAGCTACATCGCCGGCTAGGGGCCTGTCGAGCAGGACCACCTTGAGCCTCGGGTTGGACGCGACCGCCTTCACCGCGATGTGGTACTCTGCCAGGTGCATGATCGCGCTGGGGAGGCGCTCCATCTCGACCTCGGTTCCTGACTCTGTCTTTTGCCCGAAGACTGTCGCCGCGTCCTCCTCAGATAGCGGAATCGATGCGGACACCGCCTGTGACGACTCGTTCATGGGCGCAGGGTCACCCACCTCGACATGGTCATCCAAGAAACGTAATTCGCCAGAGTATCCAAAAGCACCCACGTAGAAGACGAGCAGGTCGAGCTTCTGGTCGACGGACGTCGTCCCGTCGATGGCGATGTACTCGACCGAGTCGCTCCCGAAGAATTTCTTCGCCGTAGAGCAAGCTGATCGGGGGTCCACGCCGAACCGGAGCAGCTCCTTGACGTCCTGGCCCGAGGACCGCTTGAGTTCGTCGGTCTTGTCCTTGAACGACTTCAGGAGGAAGCGCGTGGAGTTCCTCACCTCCTCGATGGTCCGCGCCTCGAGCCCGGAGAGGTCGGAAGAGCCAGTGGACAAGGTGGACAAAACGAGAGGAAACTAATCCGGTTTAAGCTTTGGTTTTTCTTTTGAGAGAGACCTTCTTCTTTGTCGCCGTCTTTCTCTTCGAGCGGAAGACGTACTTGAGCAAAGGCTGACTTATGCCCATCACCCCCCGTGTCGAGATGATTCCGACGGGCGTCCCGTTCTTCTCTATCACCGGGAGATGCCTCACATTGTCTTTCATCATCCTCTCGAGCGCTGTGAGGACGCTCTCGTTGGGAGTCGCCATGATGGACGTCTTCGACATGATTCCAGAGACTGGTACCTGCCGGCCGACGAGCGACTTGGTCACGGCATAGACGATGTCACTCGCTGTGATTATGCCGGCCATCTTGCCGTCGCTATCGACCACTATGACGCTCCCGATTCTCTTCTCCCACATTATCGAGGCCGCCTCATCTATGGTCGCCCCTTCGCTGATGACAATCGGAGGCGCCTCCATGAAGTCCTTGACCCTTGCGCTGAGATGGTCGGGGGACTTGGACAAGACATTCCGACGAGCCAATTTTCTCACATATAACGGTTCGGCATCTGAGATTGGTTTGTGGCTCCAATTAATTAGTCGGGGTTGCGCGCGTGAATGCCGCAGATGGCGACACGAGTAATCCTCGGTGTGGTCCTCCTGGTCGCGGGGCTCGCGCTCCTCTTCGTCCTTAGAGGCGTCCTCATCGACTTGATCTTGTTCGTCCTCGGCTTTTTGGGGGTCCTGTTGGCCTTCGCCCTGATCGGCGGAGGGCTGGCCATGATATTCTGGTCCGGACGACGTTGGTAGTCTAAGGGCCCTAGGTCACGCGCTTCGCGACGTCGGCCCTCCCGAAGTAGGCCAGCGCAATCACGACCGCAGATAGCGCGTACGCCGCTATCAGGGTGGCCGAAAGAACGATGGACGACTCTACGGGGGTCGCCCCGCCGAACCGGAAGAGGGTCAGGACCGTGCTTGGGAAGCTCGGCTCCGTCAGGAGGAGCGGAAGGGAGTCGACGGGAGAGGTCGGGAGGTAGAGGTTCGCTATCTTGTAGATGTCGCCGCCCGTCAGCGAGTAGATGAGGTTGAGATAGATTCCGAGGATCTGGCTGGTGAAGAAGACCGCTGAAGACAGGATGTATGAGAGCGAGGACCTTCGCATCAGCTCCCCCACCATGAATGCGAAGGAGAAGAAGACGAGGGAGGAGAAGGCCTGTGCCAGGAGCGTGAGGGGAAGGATCTCCAGAGAGGTCTGCGGGCCGAAGACGAAGGTCGCTGAGGCGATGCTCAGGAGCGCGTTCAGGACAACTATCGCGACGAGGAGCACGTAGCCGCCGAGGTACTTGCCGAAGAAGTACTCGTCCCGCGACACTGGTTTGGAGAGGAGGACCTCTGCGGTCCCCTGCTCGTACTCCTCTGACATCGAGCCCGCAGCGATGAGCAGCGCGATGAACTGGAGGAAGAACGCCTGTGGCACGAAGACCCCGACAATCCACAGGTAGGGATGCAGCGGGGCGGGGACTATCGAGGTGTGGCTAGCGGCGAGGGCGTAGTATGGCGCGGTGTCGAGAAGTATCGTGAGGGCGACGAGGGCTAGGACCTTCTTCCTTGCGACGGCGCGCCTGATCTCGTAGCGCGCGAACGTCATCACCCTGGAGGCCCTCATTGGGCGGGCGTCCCCCTTATCGCGTTGATGTAGGCCTCGTCCAGCTCGCTCCTGGAGTATCCGAGGCCGACGAGCTTCGCTCCTGACTCCACGACAAGCCTCGATATCTCTGACCTCGGGTCGGAGTCGCTGGCGACCTCCACACGGAGGCCTTCTGGAGCTCCGGTGACCCGCTTCACCCCGCTCAGGGCGGAGATGCGTGCGATGAGAGAGGTCGCGCTGGGCGCGTCTGCAATCTCTACGAGGATCGACCTCGAGCCCAAGCGCTCGCGGATGAAGGCCTCGATGCCGCCCCGGAAGAGGATCCTCCCGGAGTGGATCACCACCAGGCTGCTGCAGAGCGACTCTACCTCAGAGAGTATGTGGGAGGACATGACGATCGTCCCCCCGTCCTTGACGAACTCCCTGAAGATGGACCGGAACTGCACGACCCCCGCCGGGTCTATCCCTATCATCGGCTCGTCGAGGATGAGGACC
>PLCG01000096.1 GCA_003135575.1 Nitrososphaerota archaeon | reverse complement strand
AAGGTTACGGTCGTCATTGCGGTTGTTGTCGTGGCTGCTGCTGAAACAGTGGATGTCGAAGTGATCGTGTTGGTTGTCGCGGGTGGGACGTTCTGCAAGGTCAGAGCGATGATGTCGCCTGGCACCCCTGTACCCCACGAGACGATGCCCGAGGTGATGGGGACGATGACCTCCATCTTCCCGCTCGACGTCGCTCCGACGGAAGCAAGGACGTTTAGAGGCCCGCCGATGTAGTAGTCTTTGACCAACGTGCCGTCCTTGGCATTCAGCATTTGGATGTCACCGGAGGACAAGGTCACGTAGACCACGTTGCCGCTGTTTGTGAGACCGCCACGGTACCCCTCTCCTGGGATGAGGTGAGACCAAATCATCTGCCCGGTCGCGGCGTTGACGGCCATGATTGTTGCATTACTGCATCCGCAGGTCAACCTGTTGTATGCGGCGACTGGGAGGGACGTCTGGCCGCTTCCCTGGCCATAATTGGTGGCGTTCCTCGGGACGTAGTGCGTCAAAGACGGGACGTTATGGCTGGCGAGGAAGAGGTAGTTTAGCGCCGGGCTGTAGGAGGCGTCGTTCTCAAAGCCAGCAAGGTTCGAAGGATACATGAGCGTGTCTGCGTTGCTTGGGTTGAAGAAGGCCTCAGTCATCTGAGTCTTGTTCATTGGGTCGAGGATGTAGCAGTATTGGCATCTCTGCAAGATGCTCTGGGGAGGAGTCCATGCCCAGATCATGTTCCCATTGGCCGCGTTCAGCTCATAGAGGTAGCCGTTCTTGCAGGTCTTCCAGACTACTTCCGTATTGGCTCCGTTGATAGTCTGGTTGCCCATAGCCTGCCACCAGGAGCAGTCCCAGTCCCATTCATCGTGGGACGAGGTTTCAAAGCCCCAGATCCACTTGCCATTGGTGTCGTTCAGCGCCATAGCGGATGCCTGCCAGAGGTCGGGTCCAGGATTGCATGCGCCGTTGTATGGACCTCTGTTGCCGGTGTTGACTATCGTCAACCCAGTCCTGGTGTCCATCAGCCAAGGCGCGCCCCAGCCTGCACCTACGGCGCCCGGCGAGTTGCCTGCGTCTGTGGCTGCGCACGCTGCGCTCTGGATATAGCCCCAGTCGTTATAGAGGGTCGAGTTTAGCTGCGCGGCGGAAATCTTCTTCAGGTCCACTACCGCACTTGCAGGGATAGGACCGCCGTTGTTGTAAGCAGGTCCTGGGTAGAAGATCTGCGCCCCGGTCATGTTGTTGACTTGCTTGATCGCGTAGGTGGGGTCAACCGGAACATTGGAATTTGGCTGCGGAGGCGAGCAATATGCGGTCCACATGAGCTGTGGCGGGTTGACGAGGATGTTATAGCCCCTGAAGAAGCACCTGGCTGCGTTGTTGCTCGATGTGCTGAGCATCGAGGTAACCATGATTCCTCTCTTCTCGTCGATCTGAATGTTGCTCGCGAGACTCGCGTATGCTACGTTAGGGCTGTTTCCGTCCACGGTCTTCACGCCGGAGAAGTATGAGAAGTTCATCTCATACTTTCCAGATGCGGCGTTGATAGCATATGCCTTGTGGTCAGGCGCAGAGATCCAGAAGGTCGGGGTGCCTCCGAACAATGAGGTTGTGAACGCTTCCTCGCCCTGGTGGAGGTGAAGGTTGAGGTTGCCAGCTCCTAACCCCACTGTGCTGTTCACCGTAAGCGGCAAGATGTCTGTCCATATGACGTTCCCGTTGTCAGCGTTTAGTGCAAAAACCTGCCCGAACTGCGTCACCATATAGATCACGCCGTTGATGATCAAAGGCGTGGTGTCCACGCCGAGACCGCTCGCTACAGATAGCAGCGCTGCCGGATGTGTGGGCAGCGGGAACAGCCAGCTGAGGCCGAGGTACTGGGCGTTTGAGCTGTTTATCTGGTTCTGCGGATTGTAATTCTGGTTAAAGTAATTTCCGTCTGGAGCTCCCCAGTTAGATTCTGCCGCCGAAAGAGGCGTCGCCGCAAGGGCCGAGTTGCTTGAAGCGGCCATCGCAGAAGGCCCGGCTATCGACGACAGGAGGAACAGTAAACTCACAATCGTGGCTGTGATTCTTGTCTTGCTGGACATGAGCGTCATATTTCGACGTCTGCCGGATTGTATGATATTTATCTGTATCGAAACGCTTGCAAAAAATGCGTGAACTTGCGTGAACTTGCGTTAACTAGCCTGACTAGCCTCTTCTCGCCCGAAAGTCCTATAGCCAATCACATGGCGGGCTTGGGCCTGCTCCTCATGGCAAGGTAGCCCGTCGCGATGATGAATATCACCGCCACCGCTGCGATGCCGTAGAGTGTTGTCATGCTGACTCCTGAGGAGCTTGCCGCCGTCACTGTGGTTGTTGCCGTCGAAGTCTGAGCCGACGCGGAGATTGTCGATGTGGACGTTATGACACTGGGTCCGGAACTAGCCACGTTTTGCAATGTCAATGCGACGATGTCCCCTGGTACACCTGTGCCCCAGGAGACGGAGCCGGCGGTGATGGGGACGATGACCTCGACTTGACCAGCCGATGTGGCTCCGATCGAGGGCAAGACGTTAAGCGGCCCTCCGATGAAGTAGTCTCTCACGACGGTACCGTCCTTCGCGTTGAGCATCAGGAGGTCTCCCGATGACAACGTCAGGAAGACGATGTTCCCGCTGGTAGATACTCCACCACGATATCCTTGGGTCAAGATGAGGTGAGACCAAACCATCTGCCCTGTGGCGGCGTTCACTGCTTCAACTGTGGCATTGTTGAACGATCCCTCAGTAGCTGTTTGCCCTGGAGGAGGGGTCTGGTTCCATCCAGGCGTTGTCTTGTAGTTGGTTGAGTTCATTGCGATGTAGACTGTGTTGCGAGGATTGTTGTCCGAAACCGTGTATATGTAGTTCAAGGTCGGGTTGTAAGCGGACTCGGACTCGAAGGCAAAGCTGCAGGGAGTGCAGAGCGTAACCTGGCTTGGCCCGAGCCTATCCGGAGCGAAGTACGGGTAGCTCATTTGAGTCTTGTTGAGCGGGTCGAGCTCGTAGCAGTAAATGCACCTTGACAGAATGCTCAGAGGAGGCGTCCAAGCCCAGATCATCGCGCCGGTCGCGGCGTTCAGTTCGAAAAGGTAACCGGACTTGCAGGTCTTCCAGACGACCTGTGTATTCGCTCCGTTGACGGTCTCGTTGCCAAGGGCCTGCCACCAGGAGCAGTCGTAGTCCCACATCTCGTGGGTAGATGTCTGGAAGCCCCAGACCCAGTTGCCGTTGGTCTCGTTGATTGCCAAGATTGAGGCGGCCCAGAGGCTCGGTCCGGTGACGCAGATGCTGTTATACGGGTCTCTGTTGTTCGTGTTGACGAAGGCCAGACCCGTGCTGGGACCCGAACCAACCAGCCAGGGTGATCCCCATCCGGCTGTAGTCGAACCTGTCGAGGCTCCTCCAGTTGCCGCCTTGCAGGCAGCGCTCTGGCTGTTTTGGCCCCAGTCGTCATACAGTGTTGAGTTTAGTTGAGCAGGCGAGAGCTTCTTCAAGTCCACAACTGCGCTACTTGGAATTGGACCGCCGTTGTTGTAGGCTGGTCCCGGGTAGAAGATCTGCGCGCCTTTCAGGCCGTTAACCATATTGACAGTCCAACTTGGATCCACCGGGAGACTTCCTCCGGGCTGTGGAGGTGTGCAGAAGGATGTCCACATCAAGGAGGGTGGAGTCACGAGTATATTCCATCCGCGGTAGAAGCACCTGCCTGTAGCGGCGCTTGAGCCGCTCACAATCGAAGACAGTAGGATGCCCTTATTCTGATCGACCAGTATCGGCGTGGCCAAGCCACCGTATAGGGCGCCTGGGTTATTTCCAACGATTGTCTTGATGCCGTCAAAGACCGAGAAGTTAAGCTCGTATTTTCCGCTCAATGCGTTGATGGCATAGACCTTCTGATCTGGAGCCGAGACCCAGAAAGTCGGAGTGTTNNCATTTGTCCAGATGACGTTCCCGTTCGCTGCGTTGAGGGCGAACACCTGAGCGAATTGCGTGATAAAGTAAATCGTGCCGTTGACTATGAGCGGCGAAGTGTCCACGCCGAGCCCTCCTGAGACGGACAGCAGCGCTGTCGGATGCGTGGGCAGCGGGAAGAGCCAGCTGAGCCCCAGGTTTTGGGCGCTCGAGCTGTTAATCTGGTTCTGCGGNNAGCTGCGAGAGAGGCGTAGCGGCAAGCGCCACAGGTTTTGAATTCGATGCACCCATCACCATGGGGGCGCTCACCGACGACACGAGGAACAGAAAGCTTACCAGAAAAGCCGAGATTCTTACCTTCCGCGACAGAAAAGTCATTCTTCGCCTATTGTTGAAGTTTGACATATTTAGCTGTATCGCGTTAGTGGATTCTTGTTAAGAGAATCCAGAGACATTGATAACTATTTGAAAGCGGTTCGGAACGCTTTGTGCGCCTTAGGAATCCCTTGACAAAATCATGGACCGGGCTTCCTGCCTCTCATGGCAAGATAGCCCGT
>PLCG01000089.1 GCA_003135575.1 Nitrososphaerota archaeon | reverse complement strand
CGATAGTCCGGGAGGGCTCCGTCCCGGGGGTCATCTCGGCCCTTCGCTCCGAGTCTGACAGAGCCGTCGTCGATTCCTTCAGAATCGGGGGCAGGACGGCGAGGATTCTGACGGTATGATTCGCTGAAATTCCCGATGCGGTTCAGCTAACTCTTCGGCTCACGCCGCCAAGTCAACTTGCTGGCATCGACTCNNGCTTCACCTGCCAGCCCTTTCTCCTTCTCGACCGGATAGAAAGAGGAAGAAGGCTGTTGCGAGCGACCTTGTTCATCCTCCCTCGTCTCCGGCCGAGAAGAAAGGGAACGGTCGAACCTCGACCGCCCCCTCGTGGACAGGCACAGGGGCGCGTTCACGTCCCTGTCTATCCACTCCCTGCAGTTCGGACACAACAGCATCCTCCTGTGCGCGACATCCTCCCTCGCGGGACTGTGGAGCTTCTCCCCACACGCCGAGCACGTCGACGAGGAACCGTAGGTATCAGACTTTGTGAGCGGGATGATTGTCACTCCTTTCCAACCTGACTTGTACTCTAGCATCTTCTTCGCCCTTCCATGCGGCCATGAGTTGAGCCTGAACCTGTAATCTGCTCCTTTGTGGTTCCCTCTACGATACATCTTCCTGATGCCCGTCAGATCCTCGATGGCGAGCGCGGCGCCGCTCTTCTCTGCACAATCGACGATGTAGTTCGTGGCCGCGTGGAGGATCTGGTCGGTCCGGTGACGAGCTCTCCTCCAGTATCTACGAGCGAGCTTCCTTCGTATCCTGACGTCGTTCCTCTTGAACGAAGAGAGTATCTCTCTGGTCGTCTGCCTGATTTTGACGGCCTTCGCCATCTCAACCAGCGTGACCATCTCCATGTCACCGAACGCGATGTTCTTCTCGTTCCTGTCCACGCCAAAGACCCTCTTGACCGGGATAGGCTCGACGTCATCGGAGTAGCAGAACGAGAGCGAGTCGGGAGTTATGGTTAGGCTCCTGACTTCCTTGTCGGCGAGCCTCTCAAGCGTGTAATGGTTGAGCTGGATGTCGAAATACCTGTCACGCCTTATTGGAATGAAGAGCCGCCCCTTCATCGTAATGAAGAAGCCGGAGACGATGCACACGACCGGTCTCAGAGGTCTGGGATGGTTGAGCTTGACACCGCGTTTCTCGCTCTTCGCGCGACTGTGGACCACGGCGCAGGCCCGCGTTATCGAGGCGACCTTGTAACACGAGGGCAGCTCAATATCCTTCAGCGTCTGGTAGAAACTTTTCATGCGCCTGCGGCTCTCGATTCCATGTTCTTCCGCGTAGTGAATTGCGTTGTAGGTCAAGGCGAGACATTCCACGAGCAAATTGCTGAGCTGTTCGCTGGATTGAAATTGATTTGTAACGCACTTTGTTGCTCGCAATCACGTTCTTACATTTGAATAGTATAAAACCTCCTGTGCGCTCGGGAGTTGGGAGCCCTCTATGCTTAGGCTTATATCGCCTAGCCAACAGTGGATAAGATAGCCGGAGTTTACAGAATGGGTTATATTCGAAGGCTCGAAGTAAAGGGATTCAAGTCCTTCGGCCCTCGCGCGCTAACCATCTCCTTCGAACAAGGTCTCAACGTCGTCACCGGGCCGAACGGGAGCGGCAAGTCTAACATCGCGGACGCCATCCTCTTCGCGCTGGGCGAGAACTCGCCGAGGATCCTGAGGGCCGCGCAGGGGCGACTCACCGGCCTGATTTACGATCCAAAGCGCGAAGCCGCCGAGGCTCAGCGAGGGGCGGAAGGCGAGAGCTCCACTGCAGCAGCGAACCGGGCCTTTCCCACCGAGGAGCGGCCTTCAAGTTGCAGGGTGAGCCTCCAGATTGATAACACCGACAGAAAGATCCCCGTAGACACTGACCTCGTGACCCTCACAAGGGAGCTCAGGAACAACGGGGAGAACTCGTACTACCTCAACGGGAAGAAGTCGACGAAGTCGATGATCGCGGACTTCCTCGAGGTCTCAGGCCTCTCCCCCAGCGGGCTCAACGTCATCCCCCAGGGAGCGGCGACCCGCGTAGCCGACCTGACGCCGGACGAGAAGAGGAAGATGATAGAGGACGTCGTCGGCATCTCCAAGTTCGACGACAAGAAGGCCGAGGCCCAGAAGCAACTATCACAGGCCGACACGAAGCTCCAGATCGAGCTCGCGAGGACAGGGGAGATGAAGTCCCAGCTCGAGCGGCTCGAGGAGCAGAGGAACGATCTAGTGAGGTTCAACCAGCTCGAGGCGCAGCTGAGCTGGCTCAAAGCAGTTCAGACGTCCAGGAGGGTAACGGAGTTGCGCGAGAAGCTGAGCTCGAACAAGCGGATGGAGGAGGAACTCACGCTCAAGCTCGAGGAGGTGCGGAAGAGGAAGGAGGAGTTCGAGTCGCGTCAGGCGGCGACGACGACCGAGAAGGAGAAGTTCATCGTTGAGATCGTACAGGGGGGAGGCGAGGGACCTACGCGCCTCCGCGACGAGCTCGAGTCGGCGAGGCTCCGGCGCGACCAGCTCACAACCGACGGTCAGAAGCGCGAGGAGAACATCAGACGCCTCGAGATGGAGACGATGCCCACCCTTCGCTCTATCGTATCCGAACGCAAGAAGCAGGTCACCGCGGTAAACGGCACCGTCGAGGCGCTGCTCGCGACTGAGCAGAAGCTGGATGCAAGAAGGAGGGACCTCAGTTCACAGTTGCAGGTCATCCTCGAAGCAGAGGAGACGCTGCGCGCGACCATCGAGCGCAACAGGCGGCAGGGCGACCGGATCAGGGGAAAGCTCGAGCAGCTGTCTCAGGACGTCTCGCCCGTCGGATTGGAGATCAACGCCGTCCAGGCCGGCCTCGGGGCGGAGCAGAAGAGGCTAGGCGAGCTCGAAGCGAGGGTCAAGAACTTCACCGAGCTCTTGGACAGACTCGACAACAACTCGAAACAGCTCCTTGAGCTCCAGACCAGTGAGACCGAGCAGCTCGCAGAGATAGACGACGACCTCTCCGGTCTCGAGAAGGAGAGGAACCTTATCGAGCAGAGCATCGGGGCCGCCAGCAAGGTGCTCGACAAGGCGTCCGGCGAGGTCGCGACGCAGACCGCAAAGGCCGAGTTCACCGAAGAGCTCGCCTCGGACCGAGTAGGGCACAGCAGGCTGAGGAAGCTCTGCGAGGAAGGAGGAGTCCCCGGATACATCGGCATGGTGAACCAGTTCATGACCTACCCCGCCCAATACAGAGCGGCGTGCTCCGCCGTGATGGACATGTGGAGCAGCGCCTTCGTGGTCGCCGACGTCAGGTCGATGACCGCCCTAATCAAGGCAGGGAAGAAGCTCAACATCAAGTCGTTCGCGATAATCCCGCTCTCAGAGGTGAGCGAGGTCAATCCCGTTTCAGTATCAAAGTCTGCCGGAGTCATCGGCCCTCTCTCGAGCGTCCTAAAGGCGGAGAAGGAGTACCGGGGCCTGATGAACTTCATAGCCGGGGACACCGTGCTGGTGGAGTCCGAGGGAATCGCATACATCCTCGCCTCCGAAGGTTTCAAGACCGTAACCCCAGAAGGAGAGATCTTCGAGCTGGGAGGGAGGGCGTTCGCCTACGGGCTGCGGGACGCTCTCTCCACGGTCCTCGAGGCCCTAGAGGACATCGAGAACGTAGGGGAGGTCCAGGGCGCCGTCAAGGCGCTCAGGGGAGCGATCGAGAAGAGGAAGCAACAGATGTCCTCCCTGCAGAACGAGGACAGGACACTCACCAAGGACCGTGTCAAGAAGATCGCCTCGGTCGCCGCGTTGAGGGCGGAGGCCGAGACCGTCGTCAGGCTTTCCAAGCGCTACAGGGCGATGCACCGCTCCATCAACCAGGACTTTGAGGCTCAGTCAAGGGCGGTCGAGAGGCTGCAGAGGCGCGACGCCTCGCTCAACCTGAAGAAGGACGCGATGCTCACCGAGATGACGCTTCTCAAGGAAAGCCTCGCCGAGCAAGAGTCGCTTGGGCTCGAGGGGTTCGTCGCCGAGGTCGAGAACGCGAGGAACGACCTCAACCTCGCGCTGAACGAGCTGTCGTCCAGGATCTCGGAGGTCCACCTCCAATACACAAGGGAGAGCGCGAACCTAGAGCAGATGGTCGCGCCGAACCTCGAGCGCGTCAGGTCGGACCTAGAGGCGAGCGAGATGCAATACGAGGCCGACAGGCAGTTTCTCCAGAGCGCCAGGAAGGAGCTCACGGAGCTCAACAGGAGGTTTGCCGATCTCGACGCGCAGCTCCAAAAAGTGCTCGACTCTTCAAGCAACAGCAGGCCCGTGCTCGAGGAGTTCGACATCAAGATCAGGCGCCTGAAGGAGGAGGCCGCCGCCGCCGAGCGCTCCGCCTTCAACACGGAGAAGGAGATCTTCACCCTCCAGCAGGGAGCAATCTCGCTCCAAGACAAGGTGGCGGAGCAGCTTAGCAGCCTGAGGTTCTACGGTTATGAGGAGGTGCTCGAGCTCTTCGAGGGAAGCGACCAGCTGCTGTCGCAGGTCGAGTTCGAGCACGAGGGGCTGTCGAGGACCGTCAACAAGAGCTCGGAGAGGGACTACGGGCTCGTCTACGACAGCTACAGGAACCTCTCTCAGAGGATCAACGAGCTCGAGCAGGAGAGGAACTCCATCGTAAGGTTCATCGAGAGCGTCGACTCCGAGAAGCGGAAGGTCTTCGCTTCCGCCTTCGAGACCATCAACAGGGAGTTCGCGGTCACCTTCAAGACTCTCACCCAGGGCGAGGCCTGGCTGGAGCTGGAGAACAAGGAGGAGATATTCACTGGCGGGATCTACATGATGGCGAGCTTCAGGGGGAAGCCTGCGTGGGAGTCGTCATCGATGTCAGGAGGAGAAAAGTCAGTCACGGCCGTCGCGCTCATCCTCGCGATACAGAAGGTGAACCCTCACCCGTTCTATCTATTCGACGAGATCGACCAAAACCTCGACCAGGCCAACTCGCAGAGCCTCGCGAACTTCTTCAAGGAAAGGTCGCAGGAGTCACAGATGATAGTGGTCTCCCTCAAGGACACCATGGTCGCCGGGAGCGGAGTCGCCTACGGCGTCTACAACGTGGCAGGTGTCTCAAGGATAGTGCGCGCGAAGATGGAGGTGCAAGTCAAGAATGGTTGAAGGCGGCATACTTTCGAGACCTCCGCTGAACATGCTCATTGACCCCAATGCGGCCAAGCGCAAGAGCCCGTGGGAGATACACATCTCGGAGCTGCTCGACATGTTCCTCGAGGCGATCATGAAGTCGGAGTTCCTCGACCTCAGGGCTGCCGGGACGGCAGCTCTCACCTCCGCGACCATCTACAGGTTCAAGGTGGAGTCGCTCTTCCTGTTCGAGAAGCTCCAGCGGGAGAGGAGGATAATGGACATGACCGAGCCGCCGCAGATCGTCGTCATGCCCTTCAGGTACGAAGTGTACTCAACCACGGTCGACGAGCTCTTCGACGCCTTGGGCCGAATCCTAGAGGAGATCGTCCACAGCGACAGAGAGGAGAGCACGGTCTCGCCCTCCCTCCTCGAAGAGGGCCCTCCCCCGAAACCTGAGGAATACCTCATTACGATACTTTCGAACCTCCAGGCGTTCGCCCGCGTCCTCAGGGAGCGGATTGGCGCGCTAGGCAGGATCAAGTTCTCCGACCTCATCGCGGGCATGCCAGTCCTTGAGGCCGCTCGCACGTTCATCCTGCTCCTATTCGCGGCCAGCAACGGGACCATCGTCCTTGACCAGGAAGGAGAGGACGACCTGCTGATAGTATTGGTGGGCTGAGAGCGACATGAGCGAGCCTCAACAACAACAGCAGCAGGCGGAGCAAGCCGCTCCACCCAAAGTCTCCGAGGCCGAGGTCAGGGCCAGGATAGAGGCCGCGCTATACTCATCCGGGAGGGCTCTCGACGCGGACCAGCTCGCGAGGGCAGCAGGCATCTCCTCGAAGAAGAGGGCCATCGACGAGGCAAAAGCCATCCAGTCGAAGATGAAATCGTCGATGTCGGCGATAGAGGTCGTAGAATATCCGGGCCAGAGGTTCGCGATGCAGCTGAAGGCCGAGTACACCCACGTCGCAAGGAAGTTCGCCACCAAGCCCCTCCTCTCCAAGGCGGCCCTCCGCACGCTCTCGTTCATCGCATACTTCCAGCCCATCTCCAGCGCTGACTTGGCGCTCAGGAGGGGCTCCCAGGCCTACGACCACGTGAAGGACCTCGAAGAGGTCGGCTTCCTCGCATGGGAGAGGAAGGGCAGATCGAAGCTCTACCGGACGACGACCGAGTTCTCCGAATACTTCGGCCTCAGCGTCGACGCGACCACGTTGAAGCACCAGCTCGAGCGGCGCACGCTGATTCTCAGATAGTCTGCGAAGGGTTCTGTTAACTCTTCGGCTCACGCCAACGAGTCAGCTTGCTGGCATCGACTCGGAGGATTAGGGTCTTCATCGTCCCGTTCCCTGTCACAGCTTCATCTGCCAGCCCTTTTTCCTTCGCGATTGGAGTGGAAGAGGAAGTAGGTTGTTGCGAGCGACTTTCCTCCTCTCCCGTCTCCAGCCGAGAAGAAAGGGAGCGGGCGAACCTCGACCGCCCCCTCGCGGACAGGCTCAGGGCCGCGTACGCGTCCCTGTCCATCCACGCCTTACACCCCGGACACCAGAGCATCCTCGCGTACGCGACATCCCCTCTTAGAGGAGCGCGGAGCTTCTCCCCACACGCCGAGCACGTCGATGAGGATCCATAGGTCTCAGATTTTGTAAGCTGAATGACGGTAACTCCATTCCAAGCTGCCTTGTAATCTAGCATCTTCTTTGCCCTCCAGTGGGGCCACGCATTGAGCCTGAACCTATAGTCCGCTCCTTGCCCGTTCCCTCTGCGATACATCTTCCGGATGCCTGTCAGGTCTTCAATGGCGAGGGCTGCGCCGTTCCTAGCCGCGGTTTCCACGATGAAGTTGGTGGCCGCGTGGAGGATGTGATTTGTCCTGTGGTTGGCCCGACTCCAGTATTTGCGTGCGAGCCTCCTTCGTATCCTCACATCGTTCCTCCTGAACGACCCGATCACCTCCCTAGTAGTCTGCCTAATCTTGACGACCTTTTTCACGTCGACGTGGGTGACCATCTCTTTATCTCCGAACGTGATGTTCTTCTCGTTCCTGTCCACGCCGTAGACCCTCGCGACAGGTATTGACTTGATATCATCCGAGTAGCAGAACACGAGCGAGTCGGGAGTTATAGTAAGGCTCCTGACCTTCTTGTCAGCGAGTTTCTTCAGCGCATGGTGATTGAGCTGGACATCGAAATATCTGTCGCGTCTCAACGGGATGAACAGCCTGCCCTTCATCGTAATGAAAAAGCCGGAGGTGATGCACGCGACCGGCCTCAGGCGTCTGGGATGACTGACCCTGACGCCCCGCCTCTCGCTCTTTTTTCGGCTTCGGACGACGGCACATGCCCGCGTTATCGACGCGACCTTGTAGCATGAGGGGCAGCTGCACATCCTTCAGCGTCCTGTAGAAGCCTCTCATGCCTCTGCGGTTGTCGATTCCATGCTCTCGGGCGTGGCGGATGGCGTTGTAGGTCACGGTTAGGCATTCGGCGAGCAGCTCGGCGAGCTGCTCGCTAGTATGCGATTGGGTGACGCATTTTGTCGCTCGCAATAACATGCTAGCTTGGAGATCGTATAAAATCGCCCATGCGCCGAAGAGTTACCACAGCCCTGCGAAGAAAGGCTTAACACCCTCCCTCTGGCGGGAGTCGTCCGAACGCGACTTTGGTAAAGGCAGTAGAGAACCTCAGGAAGAGAAAGGAGACCGGTGGCAAGAGGCGGCCGTTCAGGGGACGCAAGGCCCACGAGGCCGACGATTACGCGTTCGAGACCGCCGTCGGCGAGACAGTCCGCTCGCCAAAGCGGACAAGGGGCGGGAGCCTGAACTTCGGCCTTCGCTATGCCGACCAGGCGAACGTCTTCGACCCTTCGAGCAGTAAGACCGTGAAGACGGAGATAGTCCGAGTCACCGCGAACCCCGCGAACAGGGAGTATGAGAGAAGGGGCGTCATCACGCGAGGGGCTACGATTGAGACCAAGCTTGGCAAGGCGAAGGTCACCTCAAAGCCCAGTGACGACGGGGTCGTAAACGCCGTCCTCATAAAGTGAGAAGGAAACCACTAATATCACTCGCGCCACGACGGGCGTCGCAGTAGAGCACGGGTTGAAGAGATCTAGTTGAAAGAGTACGAGCGCTTCGTCGTCTGGCTCGACTATCTCGACTCCGAGAGGAAGAGGAGCGAAGGGCGACGCGTCCCTCTGAACACGTGCGTCCGCGCGCCGAACCTAGAGGAGCTCGCGCAGGCGTGCAAGAAGCTGAGCATCGACGCCCAAACACAAAAGGCGTTCTATCCGAAGGCCTCGAGGCGCCAGTCAGGATACGTCTCAATAAAGAAAAACGGGCCAAAACAGCAGATTATCATGACAATTGCGCGAGAATTGTCAAGAATTAGGGGCTCACAGCCAAAGAAAGTTTAAAGGCAACTTTGGGCTTCCAATGAAGCCATATGCAGGAAGTTGGCGAGGTCCTCCATAGAGCAAGAAGCGGCAGGCTGATTATACGCATGACAAANNGGAACTATCCTCCTCGACTCGAAGGGGAGGAACACCGCGAAAGTCATCGAGCTCATCGGTCCGGTCTCGAGGCCATACGCCTCAGCGGCCCCCGCGTCTGACCGCGCGGACACGGGCAAGGAAGGCCGAAAGGTTTTCCTCGGGTGAATCGGAAAAGTGTGGGACCCAAAGGCCAACGATGAACTCTACCGGTCATATTGCCCCAACTGCGGAGACCGACTAATCGGGGACTCTGAGAAGGGCGAACAGGTCTGTCAGGCCTGCGGCTACGTGGCAGCGGCCGGCGCAGACCAGGGACCCGAATGGAAGGCGATCGACCTTGAAGAGAAGAGCAAGCGTGTGAGGGTCGGTTCGCCCACGACGCTGACGCTCCACGACCTGGGCCTCTCCACGGACATCGGGAGCGACATGCGCGACTCCCACGGCAAGTACCTCGATCCGACCATGCGTGCGACCGTCGAGAAGATGAAAAAGTGGCAGAGCCGCATCAGGACCAGCACCAGCCAGGAGCGGGGCCTTTCCATCGTGCTCGGGAGGATAACCGAGGTCTGCGACAACCTCAACCTGCCGCGGAACGTCGCTGAGACCGCGGCCCACATTTACAGGACGTCAGTCAAGCTCAAGGTCGCAAAGTCAAAGTCGATAATGGGGATGACGGCGGCGACCGTCTACCTTGCATGCAGGAAATGCGGCGTAAGCAGGACGCTGAAGGAGGTGGCCAGGGCTGCCGGGATAGAGAAGGGTTCGGTCGCGAAATACTTCAGGCTGATACTCAAGGACGTCGAGAAGGAGTACGTCCCTCCTGCCTCGGTGGAGAAGCACATCTCGAAGCTCGTGAACTTCGCGAAGATCGACCCCCGGGTCGAGCACCTGGCCCTGCTTCTCTCGCGGATGACCAACGACTCGAAGATCTCGAGCGGAAAAGCCCCGGCTGGCCTCGCTGCAGCCTACGTCTACATGTCGTCGGTCATGAGAGGGGACCACCTGCCGCAGCGCGAGGTTGCCGAGTTCGCGGAAGTGACCGAGGTCACCGTCAGGAACAGGTGCAGGGAACTTCTCGACAATTACATTATAAGGCAGAAGATAGGGTGGAAAGAATAGTTGGGAAAGGGCGAGAAGGGCAAGGTCACAAAGGCCTCCGCTAAGGCCTCTACGAAGATCTCTTCGAGAGCGGCGCCCGCTGAGAAGGCCGTCGAAAAGCCGGTAGAGAAGAAGGCAAGGCCGATCCAGAGGACAGAGAAGACCGAGGAGGAACTGGTCGACCTCACCTCGAGAGTCTACAAGCTCGTCGTGGAGAGAGGCAAGGACGGCGTCCTCCAGAGCGAGATTTGGAAGGAATTGGGATTAACAAGCAGGGACGGTTCGAGGCTTGCGATAAGGCTGGAGAAGAGGGGGATGATACGCAGAGTGAAGGTCCTCGACGACGGAAGGTGGACCTACAAGCTGACGCCCCTACGCCTTCCCGCCAACATCTCATCGATGGAGTCTGCGCCGTGCATCGTCTGCCCGGTCGAGGCCAAGTGCTCAGTGACGACGGACATCAACCCGTTGACATGCCCGCTCATCGCTCCGTGGGTCGTCAAGGAGTTCACGGCCTCGAAGATCTTGGAAGTCGCCCCGCCGGTAGTCTAGCTCGATGAAGCTTGAGGACGCCAAGCGAGACCAATACAGAAGGCTCGCCAGAGAACAGGGTTACAAGAGCAGAGCAGCCTACAAGCTTCTCGAGAACGTCAGGAAATACAGACTGATCAAGAGCGGGGACGTGGTCATCGATTTCGGCGCAGCCCCAGGCGGATGGATGCAGGTCGCATCGGAGACCGTCGGGGATTCTGGACTTGTCGTGGGCGTCGACCTCGAACCCGTGCACCTCAGCGAGCCGAACGTGGTCTCAATCCAGTCTGATGTGAACTCCCCCCAGCTCTCTCTCAAGCTGGAAAAGGCGCTCCCGCGCAAGGCTGACGTCGTCCTCTCCGACCTCTCCCCGCAGGTCATCGGGACATGGGACATCGACCACTTTAGGCAGATCGAGCTCACCCTCGCTGCGTCGGGGCTCATGGCCGGGTTCCTCCGGAAGGGGGGCAACGCGATGCTCAAGGTCTTTGACGGGGAGAGGTTCGGCGAGACCAGGGCCATGCTCTCGAAGCAGTTCGAGAAGGTGCACGTCACAAAGCCGAAGGCCAGCCGCAAAGGAAGCTCCGAGCTATACCTCGTCTGCCTAGGCTTCCTCCAGTGAGGGGTGCGACCTTTCCTACAGAGCGTTATTAAGCGGAAACGCCCGAAGTTCCCCGCATGAGGAGAGCGCCCCTGCTGGCTGCAGCGTACGTGGTGATTCTCGCCTTTTCCTTGGCTGCGGGTAGCCCGGCCTTCTCTGCCGCGCCTCCCACCGCTGGGGCAGCGGTAGGCAGCGTCACGACGGTGCCAGTCGGCTCCGAGCCGGTTGCTATGGTGCTCAATTCAGCGAACGGGTATGTATACGTCGCCAACTCCAATTCAAGCTCCGTGTGGGTGATCAACGGGACGACCGTGATAGCCACTTTGATGGTCGGCGCTAATCCAACCGCACTCACCTACGACCCTGCAAACGGGTATGTTTACGTGAGCAACACGAACTCGAGCACCGTCTCCGTCATCTCGGGGACCAACGTCCTGACATCCGTGACGGTGGGCGCCGGTCCCACCTCCTTGATCTACGACCCCGCGAACTCCTACGTGTACGTCTCCGATACGGACTTGAAGGGGGCAGCTCACCGCGTCGATAACGTCACGGTAATCTCGGGCACTACCGTCGTGGCGACCCTCGGCGTCGGATACTTCCCTGCCTCGCTCGTCTACGACCCCGCGAATGGCTACGTGTACGTGGCCGTAGGGGGCTCCGGCTCGGTGGTGGAGATCTCTGGCCTAAGCGTCGTAGGGACGACGAAGGGCCTCTCGTCTCCGGGGGCTTTGTGCTTCGACGCCTCCAACGGCGGGGTCTACGTGGCCAACCTCGCATCTGGTGTCGTCTCGGAGATTACTGGGACGACAGTGGCTGCCAACGTTACCGTGGGTGTAGATCCCATCGCGCTCGCCTACGACCCGGCCAACACCTACGTCTACGTCGCCAACTTCGACAGCTCCAGCGTCTCTGTCATCTCAGGTAACAAGGTCGTCGCGAACGTGACCTTGGGCCTCTTCCCATCCGCCCTGGTCTTCGGCGCTTCGGATGGCAAGGTATACGTCGCGAACGCGAACCCCGCGGCGGCCACCGGGACGGTCTGGGTGATCACGGGCAGTGCCCTCTCCGGCAACTACACGGCTGGAGCCGAGCCGAAGCCGCTGGGGCCCCAGCACATGATCTACGACCAGATCAACGGGGCCGTCTACGTAGCGAACTTCGCATCGGGGAGTGTCCTTGTGATCCAAACCGGTCCGCCCACGTCCACCACTTCGACCACCACGACAGTGACCTCGACCACCTCGACGACGACCACGACTAGCAGCCAAACTACCTCAAGCTCCTCGACGACGAGGTCGAGCAGCTCCACGAGCACGTCGACTAGCACGACCACCACGTCGACCACCGTCTCCACGACCTCGAAGACGACCTCCACGACTGCCTCCACGTCGACTACGACAACCACCCCGAGGTCATCGTCGTCCTCTCAGACGACTACCACACGGTCGATCAGCCGAACCACCACCACGACGGCGTCGACATCGACGACGGGACCATCCAACACCGGTCCCTCGGCGAACTTGACCATCGTGCTAGCATCAGCATTTCTCGCTGTCGCTGCCGTGCTCTTCGCGGTGGGTGCCTACATCCTTAGGAGAGGCCGCTGAGCCTTAGTTTGAAGAGAGCCTGACCGCGGCCAGGACTTCTTGATAGGGCGCGTCCGTCTTCAGGCCTGAGAGCCCGAAAGGCTGGCGCATCGCCGACCGTCCAGAGGCCTTCAGCGAGTCGACGACCTTCTGGAACCGCACCGAGGACATCTTCTCCCTCGAGGTGATCGCCGCCATGCTGAACCCGAACGGTGGGAACGCGTTGGCCCCCTCGAGAGCTTGCAGAGCATCGGCAGCGCCTCTCCATCCGAACTTGGTGCACAGGGCAGCGGCGTCCCCACGGATTTCCTCGTCGAAGAGCCTGCCCACCCACATGGGGCCTATCGACCTCGCCTTGCTCCCGCACTTGGGGCAGGCGGCCATGAAGATAGGCGTCACCGTATTGTCGTGGCATGAACCGCAAGTCGCGACGTAGCCCACCTCTTTGAGCGAGCGGTCCGACTTGGCCGGGCCTCGCTCCACGAGGAAGTAGACCCGGAGGTAGTGCAGCGTGCTGTGGGCCGCGACCGGCTCGATGCCCATGTCGACGACCCCTCCGACCCTCGCGCAGAACCCGAAGAGCACTCGCAGCGCCGCCTCATGCGCGAACTCGCTCTTGACCACACGGGCACCATATCTTCTCATCGCGACCGAAGGGTAGACCCCACACAAGGTCGCCGTGTCGGTGGCCGTGATCGAGACGATGGCTCCGTCCCCAGCGGCGGAGAGCGCGCCCTGGACGTAGGGGGCAGGCGTCCCGAAGGGGTCGACGTCCACAGCATCGAACCTCTCGAGCCTCCCGAACCTAGAGTGGAGATAGGCGTTGGCCTCTTTGTGGACGAACTCGCACCTCGCCTCGACCTTGTTCTTCCTCGCGTTCTTCCTCGCGATCTGCATCGAGACCTGGTTGAACTCTACGAGCGTCACGTCGACCACCTTGGACGACTCCTTCGCGATGCGCACACCCCTCGCACCTGTCCCAGCCAGCGCGTCCAGGAAAGTGGCGGGCTTCGTCACCTTGGCGANNGGGGTTGAAGAACGCGGGGAAGGTCTTTGGGTCCTTCGCTCGCAGGCTCTCCGCGGGCACGAAGAGATCGGTGGAGCCCTCGCGAGTAAGGGCGAGCTTCGGGAGCACGGAGCTTGGGAGCTCCCGACGAAGCATTTAAGCCGAGTCTGAGGGGCTCGGCCCGAACTTGTCGTCTCCGCCAACAAAGGTCTGGCTCCTCACCGGCCCGCCTGGGATAGGCAAGTCCACGCTTGTCTCCAAGGTCATATTCGCGGTAAGGTCGCGAGGCCATGGGGTGGGCGGCTGCCTGACGAGGGAGGTGCGGAAGGGGAGGGACCGGGTCGGGTTCAGGCTCACGGACCTGCTGAGCGGCAACGAGGCAGAGCTCGCCTCGGTCAGCGGGCTAGGCCCGAGGGTCGGCAGGTACCGCGTCAACATCACGAACCTTTCGACCGTGGGGGCGAACTCGCTGCTCCAGGCTGCCGAGTTGGCGGACTTCATCGTCATCGACGAGGTCGGCCCGATGGAGCTGACCAGCTCCGAGTTCAGGAGGGGCGTGAAGGCGTGCCTCGCAAAGAGCAAGCCGATGCTCATCGTGCTCCACGAGAGCATGAAGGACCCATTGATCACGGAGATCTCTGCCCAGCCAAACAGCAAGCTGGTGGAGCTCACCCTCCACAACCGGGAGGGAATAATCGAACAGCTCCCCTCGGAGATTGCCTTAAGTCTGGGCTGAGGGCTCATATTACTGGTGTAGGAGCGATCAGCAGAAAATAATTATTTCCAGCGAGAAATCCCGGATTCTGAGAGCTCTCACTCGTCCTCGAAGTCTATTCGAGATAGCTCGGAACGTGAAAAGGAGCGAAAAGTCAGTTTTCGAAGAGACTTGCGGAGCTTACTCGGCTCGGCCTAGTCGAGAAAGTAAACTCTAATTGGCGAAGAATAGAGGTAGGAAAGCGGGTGATTGTCAAATAACGCTCGTCGGAGGGGTCGATGAGGCCGGGAGAGAGCGAGACGAAAAGTCCGCTCCCCGCGAGGATCTGTACTCGGCCCACTCATAGTAGCTGGAGTTTCCATCAAAGAAGAGTCATTGAAAGAGCTTGCTGAGCTCGGAGTAAAGGACTCCAAGGCGCTCTCATCGGATCAGCGCGAGGCGCTCTATGTGGAGATTGTCGGGCTCTGTGTGATGTCAATGTCGTCGATGGCCCTTCCGCGTGAGATTGACGCATATGTCAGACGGGCCAAGAAGTACCGTCGCCTCAACTATCTGGAGGCTATCCACATGGCGAAAATCATCGACAAACTCGGAGTCGATGAGGTCTTCATTGACGCTCCCGATACGAATCCCGCGAGGTGGACCAATGAGCTGGCCTCCCTGCTCTCTTGCAAGCCCCGGATTGTTGCGGAGCACAAAGCCGATGTCAACTATGCGATTGTCTCCGCCGCATCGATAATCGCGAAAGTCGAAAGGGACCATCAGGTGGCCGCGCTGAGAGAGATTCACGGAGATTTTGGGTCAGGCTATCCCTCAGACCCTGAAACCATAGATTTTCTGCGGTCCTGGATGAAGAAGGAGAACACAAGGCCCGAGTTCGCCCGGAAGNNCCTGGGCAAGGATATCGGTCTTTCCGACCCTCGATTAACGTCACTTCATCGTGGCCGATATCAGCGCGTGGTCCTTGTCGTAGGGCCGCAGGTCGACGACCTTCTCGACCAAGAAGCCGGCGTCCCTGAGCTTCTGCGCCTCCTCCTTGAAGACCTGTGCCGGCTCCTTCAGCCCGTCGATGCTCCGGGCCTTCACGATAAGAATGAGCCGAGCTTCCTTCTTCAGGTGCTCCTTCGCGTTCGCGATGGCGATGTCGGTCTGGTCGCGCTGAGCGATGTCGCAATAGACCACGTCCATCTTCCCGAACCCGCTGAACCTCTCGGTCTCCCTCGCGTCGGCGATGAACGGGATCACGTTTCCTCTCGCCTTCGCCACATGCTCCAAAAAGTCCCTTCCGACCCTGGCCGAGAGCTCGACGCCGACCACAAGTCCCTCGCTCCCGACGATGTCAGAGACATGAGAGATGGTAGTGCCCGTCGACGCTCCGAGGTAGAGGACCTTGTCGCCGTCCTTGATGATGTCGGGAGACAGCTCCCCCTTCAGGATGGCTCCTGCGAGCTTGCTGCGATACGGGTTCCAGCTTCTGTATTCGCTACCGCGTATCTTCAGGAGCGTCTCGTCGTAGACCCTGTTGCCCGGGACGAGGTTTCTTGTAAAAGCGCCTCTCCCTCCCGCCTCCCGTCCTCCCCTCCCCCTTCCTTCCATAACGAGGACGTTGCTGGTCATTCCGACGGAACTCTCTTCGTTGTTCCGGACGCGGCGGTGGAGGCTCCTTATACTTTATCTTGATCTCAGCCAGCCTCTTCTCGAGGAGGCCCGTCAGCTCCTCAGCCTTGGTCCCCCGATAAAAGTCGATGCGAGCAGCAATCGCGATCTTGTTCGCGAGCGTCCTTGCGATCTTCCCCCTCTGCCACTTGGGCGCCATGTGGACGGCCTCGTGCTGGAAGAGGATGCCGTGCTTCGGCGGCCTCGAACCCGTCCTGATGGCCCTGAAGAGGGCCTTCTCGGCTCCCAGGACCTGGATGGTGCTCGCGGGGAGCCTCGCCATCCGCTCTAGCCCTCCGGCCCTCGCGATGAGCCGCGCGCCTATCGTCGCCCCTGCGGCCTGCGTGATGTTGGGTGCGATCTTGTTCATCGTGGACTCCACGGTCTCGGCCAGCTTCTCGCGCTCCGCGGCGGTCTTGACGGCGAGCTCGGCCAGGCCGACGATGCGCCGCATGTCCTTCTCGGAGATGGTGCCGCCCTTCGCNNGAGCACTATCGCGTCTGCCTTCTTGTCCCCGAAGCCCTGCTTCTCGAGGGTCTCCTTGTCGAAAGTCCCGCGCGTGCCTATCTCGATTATCAGCTTCGCGAGCGCAAGGTTGTCCCTAAGTATGTCTTGCAGCTCGGGAAAGTGCAGGCTATACCACTCCATCGTCCTCTCCGTCATGATGTTCAGGAAGCGGTCCAGCTCGTCGAGACCTTGGATCGCGTTCACCAAGTGGAGGTCCTCCTTCGAGGAGGCCTCGCTCACCTCCTTCTCGGCGGAAGCGATGGCACGCGCCCTCGCCTCTCCCACAGCCGCCCCTTTGTCGCTGGCGAAACCCGCCTTTGCGATTATCGCGGACCTTCGAGAGTCGAGCTCGTCGCGCTCATCGTCCGTCACTATCATCGTCTCTATCCCAAACTCCTCCATCTTCTCTTTCGCCGGGATGCTCGAGACTTTCAGGCGCCCGATGCCCTTGCGCTTGACTCCTTCGGCCACCTTGCGGAGCTTCTCATCCCTCTCCTTCTCCCCCGCCCTCTCGGAGAACAGGATGTCGTCCCCCTGGACCACTATGAAACCCGCGTCTGTTTCGTAGAGGATGGGCTCCGGCAAGAAAAATTCGTCTCTCGGTTTTACTGCCACGGTTAAAGGTTATCGCTGCGCTGCAGTGCCTAGGCTATCAGCCTGTCACCGTCAACGTCACATTGTTGGTGCGAAGCTGGGTGCCGTCCTGGAACGCGACGACCGCATAGGCAGCGTTCACTCCCAGGTCGGTCTTGTCGGCCGGGCCAGAGTCTATGATGTAGTTGTAATGGGTGGCGTTCACGTTCCACGCGTGGTCGCTGTAGACGATGCCGTTGTAGATCATGTGCACGGCGATCGGTACGCTCCCGTTTGTCACTGTGACGCTTAGCTTCAGCTCGTCGCCGATCTTGAGCGTCGCATTGGAGACATAGTTCCCCTTGGCGTCGATCGCCTTCGCCGCCGCAGTTATGGGCCCTAGAGTCCCTGTCGTCGTGGTGCGGGTAGACGCAAGCTCGATGGCCACCGCCGCCGCAACCGCGATGACGACCACGCCTATCACAATTATCGCAACGGTCCCAAGGGCTCTCCTTCGCCTCAAGACTGAGTATCTGCCTTTCACGCCCGCTTCCCTAGCCGCACTCTAGCGGTCACCGCCCTTAAAGATGTCTGGTCTTTCAAGCGCCTGGAACCCGCCGCAAAATCGACAATCAGCATTATATAGGCCTCCGCGGCCATCTTGAGCAAAGGAGCTTTAGGACTACGCCAACCCACGGTTCGCTTACAAAAGCCGGAAAGGTCCGCAGCCAGACCCCTAAGATCGAAGGAAAGCCTCACAAGGGCAAGATCCTCAAGGTCAGGAACACTCGGACATTCATCAAGAGATTTACTCTAAAGAGAAAGCCTGGGCAGAATTGGAGACTTTAGGCGCACNNCGCCTCGATAGTCAGTTCGATCCTCTCAGGGGAAGTTGCGTCTCGCAACCAACTGGAGCAGGCTAAGAAGCAGGCCGCGAAGCGCTACCATCTCGATAGGTTCCTGTCAAATTCTCAGATCTATCTCGGCTTATCGCCGGAGGAAAGGGTCGGGAGGAAGGAGATCTTCCGCGTGCACCCTAGGCGGAGCGCCTCAGGCATCGTAATCGTCACAGTCTTCACCTCTCCCGCCCACTGCCCACACGGGACATGCGTGTATTGCCCTGGAGGCCCGTCGATGGGCACCCCCCAGAGCTACGTGCCAGATGGCCCGAGCATGCGTGGGGCGGTGGGGGTCGGATTCGACCCATACCTTCAGGCCCAGAAGATGCTGAAGAAGTACATCGACAGGGGGCACGAGGCCTCGAAGGTCGAGCTGATGGTCGAGGGCGGGACTTTCCTCGCGATGCCCGCTGACTACCAGGAGTGGTTCATCAAGGGAGCCTTCGACGGGCTCAATTGCGCCCCTTCACACTCGCTCGAGGAGGCGCATGCCGCCAACGAGTCAGCAGAATACAGGTCGGTAGGCCTCACCATCGAGACGAAACCAGACTGGTGCCGACCCGAGCACGTCGACATGCTGCTCTCGTACGGAGTTACCAAGGTCGAGATAGGGGTCCAGGCGCTTAGGGACGAGATCCTCAAGCTTAGCAACAGGGGCCACAGCGTCCAAGATACGCTCGACGCATTCCAAGCGGCTCGAGACGCAGGGTTGAAGCTCACCGCGCACATGATGCCAGGCCTGCCGGGCTCCAACCCGGAAGACGACCTGGATGACTTGCTGCGCCTCTTCGACGACGAGTCCCTTAGGCCGGACATGATGAAGCTCTACCCCACCGCAGTGGTGAGAGGGACGGCGCTTGCGAAGATGACCGATGCCGGGCTCTACAGGCCTTACGACCTCGAAACCGTGGTCCGCCTCATCGCCGAGATGAAGAGGCACGTCCCGCCCTGGCACAGGATAATGAGGATCCAGAGGGAGATCCCCGAGAACGACATCACGGCCGGGAGCAAGGCGGGGAACCTGAGGGAGCTGGTCCTCGCCAGGGTGAAGGAGAACGGGCATTCGTGCGGCTGCATACGGTGCCGCGAGGTCGCCATGGACTCGCCGTCCGACCTTGGCGGAGGAGACGAAGGCAGCCTTGTCATGCGCGGCGAGCGCTACGCCGCCTCAGAGGGGACCGAGGTGTTCTTCACCTACGAGTTCGAGAGGACGGGGAAGCTCGCCGGCTTCGTAAGGATGAGAGCGCCGTCTGCGAAGGCGCACCGGACCGAGCTGAAGGGCGAGGCGTGCATCGTCAGAGAGCTCAAAGTCTACGGCAGGGTCGTCTCCGTGGGATCCAGGGACGAACAGGCCTTCCAGCACCGCGGGCTGGGACACGCGCTCCTGGAGGCAATGGAGAAGGAAGCAAGCGAGAGCTTCGACGCTCGGACCCTGCTCGTGATGAGCGCGGTGGGGACCCGGAACTATTACAGGAAGTTCGGCTATGAGCGGAGCGGCCCTTACATGGCCAAGCGACTCGCATGATCATAGGGAACTGCAGGTTCGCCGACGACGTCCTGTATGACACGGAGTCCAACACATGGGTGAAGTTCGACGGGGACGGCGCGGCGACCGTCGGGATCAACGCGGTCCTCGCGTGGCTTGGAGGCCCCATCGCCTCGGTCTCCTTCAAGGCGGTCGGGACCGTGGTGGAGAGGGGCAAGGGTATAGGCGCCATCGAGAGCCCGAGGCATTTCGACACCGTCAAGAGTCCGATAACCGGCAGAATCGTGGCCGTGAACGAAGCCATGGTAACGAACCCGAGGCTCCTTAATCACGACCCATACGGGGCGGGTTGGTTCGCGAGGCTGGAGCCTCTGAAGAAGGAGCAAGAGCTGGCCCTGTTGAAGGCCCCCGTGATGGCGAGGGGAGACCTGCAGGCCAGGATAACCGAGCTGAAGATCCGGTGCTTCGCAGAGTTCCCGGATCAGGAGATGTATGAGATAGGCACGGAGTGTTCGGCGGTCCTTGTCAGGCTGGACGAGGCCTTCGGTTCGTCGCCGAAGGGCACTGTGGTCCACTTGGTCTCTGACGATCCCACGTCCGAGATAGAGATGATCCGCTGGAGCGAAAGGACCGGCAACGAGGTCCTAGAGACGAGAAGGGAAGGAAACCTCGTCCACTATGTCGTGAAGAAGACGCAGGGGTGACCTACCGCAACGGAGAGGAAAGCCGCCGGGCGGCCCCCGCCCTCTTACGGCTTTTCGACAGGCGTGCCTATCGAGTTGCCCCATTCCGTCCAAGAGCCGTCATAGTTCTTGACATTGGGGTACCCGAGCAGATACTTTAGGACGAACCACGAGTGAGAGGACCTCTCGCCTATCCTGCAGTAGGTGATGACCTCCTTCTCCGAGGTCACGCCCTTTGGGTTGTAAAGCGCCTCGATGTCCTTCCTGGACTTGAACGTCCCGTCGGCGTCGTTCACCGTCTGCGCCCAAGGGATGTTCTTGGCGCCGGGGATGTGTCCGCCCCTCTGTGCGTGCTCAGTAGGATACTCCAGAGGCGCGAGGATCTCTCCGCTGAACTCCTTGGGGCCCCTGACGTCGACGAGGACCTTGTCCCCCAGCCTAAGCGACTGGAGCACGTACTCCTTGTAGACCCTGAGAGACGGGTCGGGCGTCCCGACCTTGTAGCTCGACTTTGGATAGCTCGGGACGTCCTTTGTGACCGGCTTTTCCTCGAGGAGCCATTTCTTCCTTCCTCCGTTCATGAGCTTCATGTTCTGGACTCCGTGGAACTTGAAGACCCAGAACGCGAAGGTGGCGAACCAGTTGTTAAAGTCGCCATAAAGGATCACCAATGTGTCGCTCGTGATCCCTGCAGCGCCGAACAAGGCCTCAAGCTGGTCCTTGCTCATGATGTCCCTGCGCAATGCGTCGTTGATGTCCTTCTTCCAGTCGAAGAGGACGGCTCCGGGGACGTGCCCGGTGCTGTAATTGGCCGCGGGATCGTAATCGACCTCTGCAATCCTGACGTTTGCATCCTTGTGGTGCTGAAGGACCCAGTTGGTGTCCACAAGCACTTCGGGGTGCGCATATTCAACAGTACTCATAATTTCACATCGAAGATTATTCTCTATATTAATAGCATTGCGCAAGATATTCCTATTGCGAATCGGTACTCAAAGCCCATCTCGTGCGGGAAACGCCTCGCATCCTTTATCTATCGGAAAGGCCTCCAAAGGGGCCGTGCCCCACTACATCCTCCTGATCAACTGGACCGAACAGGGTATTCGGACCGTCAAGGACTCGCCTAAACGCGCGGAGAACTTCGAGAAGATGGTGAAGAAGGCGGGCGGGGAAGCGTCATACTACTACACGCTTGGCCAGTATGACCTCGTCGCAGTCGTGAAGCTCCCGGATGACGAGTCGATGGTGAAGATCAACCTTGAGCTGGGGAGAATGGGAAACATCCGCACGACGACCCTCAAGGCCATGACGAGGAAGGAGATGGCCAACATAATCTCCAGCCTAAAGGGCTAGCCGACCTCTTCCCGTGCTCTCGGACCCTTTCCGAGATCTACCACCTCAAAGCTTTATGCAGCGAGAGGACGGACCGGATGGCAGCGACATGCCCGACCTCTCAGGCTACCGCGGCCCTTCTGCCAAGCTGCTTACGGAGGCCGGCGCGAGCATCGGAGACGTCTTGGAAATCCAGATGGGCACAGAGAGCATCAAGGGCACCTTGGTGCCCCGATACGAGCACAACGACGACAAGCACATCGTGATCAAGCTCAAGAGCGGCTACAACGTCGGAATCTCTGTCGACAAGGTCTCGAAGGTCGTCCGCGTCGCGAAGGGAGAGGCGCCGAAGTTCATCGCGCCGAAGCAGGCGGCGGGGAAAGGCCTGCCGGAAGTCGCGATCTTGGGCACGGGGGGCACAATCGCTAGCCGTGTCGACTACAGGACCGGGGCCGTCCACCCAGCGACCACCGCGGAGGAGCTCTATTCGCTCTTTCCTGAGCTCTCTGAGGTCGCGAGCATCAAGCCCGAGATAGTCGTAAGCGTATACAGCGAGAACCTCGAGCCGAACCACTGGGAGGCAATCGCGAAGAGGGTATCAGAGGTGGTGGCCAAGGGCGTCTCGGGTGTGATCCTGACGATGGGCACCGACACGATGGGCTACACCGCGGCGGCGCTGAGCTTTGCGCTCAGGGGGATTCCGGTCCCGCTCTTCGTCGTGGGGTCGCAACGGTCCTCTGACCGTCCTTCTTCAGACGCGTTTCTCAACCTGATAGGGGCGGCGACCATGGCCGTCCAGGCTAATTTCTCGGGAGTTTTTGTCGCTATGCACGCCGACTCGAGCGACGAGACGCTGGCAGTCCACCTGGGAACTCGCGTGCGGAAGAACCACACAAGCGCGAGGGATGCGTTTGAGTCGATGGGCATCGAGCCCGTCGCCTTCTGGTCCAGGAAGGGGACCGAGATGGTGGCGCACGAACCGCCCACTCCTAGAGGGAAGACGGGCTCTTTCGCAGCCAAGCCGAAGTTCGACCCGAGAGTGGCGTTGGTCAAGTTCTTCCCATCGATGTCTAAGGAATATCTGAGCGCGATCCTCGGCTCCGGGCTTCACGGTGTGGTCTTCGAGGGCACGGGACTAGGGCACATCAACAGCAAGAACATCGAGGTCGTGAGAAAATTCGTCGCCGGCGGTGGGGTGGCCTGCATGACCTCCCAATGCCTCTGGGGGAGGGTGGACATGAACGTGTACGACACCGGGAGGGACCTCCTGAAAGCGGGGGTAGTGCCGCTCGAGGACATGCTCCCCGAGACCGCCCTCGCGAAGCTCATGTGGGCGCTTGCGAACTTCAAGTCTCCTGAAGGCACCATGGTCGCAATGCAGGACAACCTGGCCGGCGAGATAACGAATAGGACGATCCAAAGGCGGTAGGACCCATGGAAAGAACTGCCGGAAACACGACTCTCCCGTTCGACCCGGCCTCGTGCCAGCTTAGGGTCGGCCTGGAGATCCATCAGCAGCTCGCGACGAGCACGAAGCTTTTTTGCCCGTGCCCTATCGTAAAGTCAGAGGAGCTGCCGCTCTCGTTCGAGAGGAGGCTCCGCCCGACGCAGAGCGAGCTCGGCCAGATCGACCCAGCGGCGGTCTTCGAGTTCAACAAGGGAAGGGTGAACCTCTACAAGTGGAACCCAGAGTCCGCCTGCCTGGTCGACGCAGACGAGGAGCCTCCTCACCCTCCCAGCACGGAGGCTATCGAGACTGCCATCATCATCGCCGAGATGCTCGGGTCTGTCCCTGTGGACGAGGTCCATGTCATGCGCAAGATAGTGATCGACGGGTCGAACACGTCCGGATTCCAGAGGACCGCGGTGATCGGGCTCGGCGGNNGCTTCTGGTGGACGGATCGAGCGTGGGCGTCCAGATGATAACGGTGGAAGAGGACTCCTCGAGGGTGCTCAAAGAAGGAGCCGAGGCCAGAGAGTACGCGCTCGACAGGCTGGGCGTCCCTCTCGTGGAGATAGCGCTCGACCATGTCGTGGGAGTCCCGGAGTACGTCGAAGCCGTCGCCCTTTCGCTGGGGAGGTCGCTCCGCTCCACGGGAAGGGTCGCGAGGGGCCAAGGCACCATCCGTCAGGACCTCAACATCTCGCTGCTGGGAGGGCAGGTCGTCGAGGTGAAAGGCGTGCAGAAGCTCAACCTCATCGCCAAGGTGGTCCGCTACGAAGCGACGCGCCAGATGGGCCTGGTGAAGATAGCTGAGGAGACCAGGAAACGCGGCATCGCGGAGGTGGAGTGCGTCTCAATGGAGGCGACCAAGCTCATGAAAGCGACAGCTTCACCCGTGCTCAAGCGCATCCTGCAAAAGGGAGGAGTCGTGACGTGCGTCTCAGTTCGCGGCTTCGCTGGGCTCCTGGGGTTCGAGCCTTTCCCGGGCATCCGCCTGGGGAAGGAGCTGGCTGAAATCGCAAGGACTAACGGCCTCGGAGGAGTAATCCNNACCTGCGTCTCAGTCTCCGGGTTCGCGGGGCTGCTTGGGCTCGAGCCGTTCCCAGGCATCCGTCTCGGGAAGGAGCTCGCCGAGATCGCGAGGACCAACGACCTCGGAGGGGTAATCCACTCGGACGAGTTCGCGAAGCAGGGCATCACCAAGGAGGAGGACGCCGCGCTTCGCGCGCTGACGGGCGCCGACGCGAAGGCCGCTCTTGTCCTTGTCGCCGGGGATGCCGCCGATAGGGTCGGCACGGTCGCTGCCTTGGTTATTGAGCGGGTCAAGAAGGCCCCCGTCGGTGTCCTTGGAGAGACGAGGGCCGCGACCGAAGAAGGGGAGACGAGATACCAGCGGCCCCGGCCAGGCGCGGCGAGGATGTATCCTGAGACCGACATCCCCGAGGTTGTGGTCACCGAAGAGTGGAAGCGGCGCGTGGAGAAGATGCTGCCCGTCCCTTGGAAGGAGAAAGTCGCCGGATACNNCCTGAGCGAGGAGGCAGCACTGCAGCTCTACGACTCTGACAACTCGAGGATTTTCGAGACGCTGGCTGCAAGCCTGAAGCTCGAGCCCTCGGTGATAGCCTCAATCCTTGTCGAGACTCCAGTGCGGCTTGCGAGGGAAGGAGTAGACGAGTCGAGGATCACCACGGAGGCGCTCTCCTCAGTCCTCGCAGCGGTCGATGGGGGGAGGTTCGCGAAAGAGGCCGCGATCGACGTCCTCCGCTCCATCGGGAAAGGCGACTCGCAAGACGTCGACGAGGCCGTCTCGAAGTTAGGGTTGACTGGGATGAGCGACGAGGAGCTCGACAAGATAATCAGCGGGGTGCTGCTGCGAAACAAGGCATTGATCCAGGAAAAGGGAGACCGCGCATTCAGTGTCATGATGGGCGAGGTGATGAAGCTGGCCAGAGGAAGGGTGGACGGACAGAAGGTCAGCAGTCTCCTCAAGCGGGCAATAGAAAAGTCCCGCTAGTCTCCTCGTCAAGATTTTCTGTAAGACGCTTAAATAACGACGCCCTCTTATCCTGACTGTCGATGTCAGAAGACAGCAATAACGTCAAGATCAGGGTGAAGTCCGGCGAGAGCGAAGTGGAGATAGAAGCATCGCTCCCCAACATCCGCGAGGCGATCGAGCTCATCCCGCAGGTCCTCTCAAAGCTTCCAATGTCTAGAGTCGAGACGAGACCGGCGCACATCCGATCGATGACAGATGTATCCGCGCCCCAAGTCGCGGAACCCGCGTCGACCGCGTCTGGACCCGCCTCGCCTTCGTCGATTCCCACGGTCAACATCGAGAAAGGCGACTCCCTGAGCGACGTGATCTCCAAGTTCTTCTCTGACCCATGGGGACGAAACCCGAGGAAGTTGATGGAAGTGCGAGAGGCGCTCCAGTCCTACGGCTTGAATTACCCGAAGCAATCGGTCGCCGTGGCCCTTCTCAGGCTGGCCAAAGGCTCCAAGATCAGGCGTTTCAAGGGAGAGGCAGGCGAGTATGTCTACACAGTCTCGACCGGAGCGGTGCGCCTTGCTGCGCCCGTCCAGTCCGTAGAAATCCAACATTCCCACGAAGAAGAGGCCGCGCCTGCTTTGGAATCAGGGGAATAACAGGAGGAGCAGCTCGACCTTGACGCCCCCTCCGCGAACTGAGAGCCCCGTAGCGCCTGACAAATCTTTAATCGGGGACGGATTTCTCCCAAGGTCGGGGTTTGTCGATTTCAACAGATAGGCAGCTCGCCGTCGTCGTCAGTTACGGCGAAGTCAAAGTGGAGTTCTCGGGTTCTCCCGACGTGGTCTTCCGCTCGCTTCACGAGTTCATCTCCAAAGAGATCCCGAACATCGACCTCGCCAAGAGCATCTCCGTAAACTACTCGCTCAACGACCTGATACAGATGTTCAAGGACTACATCCGCTTCACCGAGGAGGGCCCCCGGGTGTGGGTCCAGGACCGCAAGCTCAGCGACAAGGACGTCATCGCGCTCCAGCTCGTCGCCGCAAAGGCCGCGATGCTCTCGGGCAGGTCGAAGGGCAACGACATGAACGTCCTCGAGCTCCAGGCTTCCACGAGCCTGCTCGCGAAGACCATAGGCTCCCGCCTCTNNTCTCAGAGCTCAACAAGTCGGGCGCGGTCGACCGGCTCGAGGGAGAAGGAACTGGCAGGTACAAGATCACGACGACCGGAGTGCACTGGCTTCACGGACAGCTGACGAAGAAATTCCCTAGGTCGCCTCAGGCGCCTGCGCCCTGAGGTTCGAGCGGCCTCTTCTGCACATATCTGTAGTTCCTCATCGTCCCGTCCCTGAAGAGGGTGCCCTCCCTTACGAGGTCGACCAGCGCGTGGGACACCGCCGTGCGGTCGTAGTGGTACCCTCTGCGCGCCAATTCTTCGTGGACCTCGCCCAGGGTCTTCTCGGAGGCGAACCAGCCTTCCCTCCACATCCTCTCGAGGAGCCCTCTGCATGTGTCGAACCTCTTCCCGTTCTCGCCAAGTCCAGGAGAGTCCAGCGATGCCTCTATGGAGACCTGCTCCTTCGAGACCATGCCTGCGAGGACGCTCTCCACGGCCTGCTGCACCCTGTCAGGGGCGCAAGTGATCTCGATCTCCCAGGTCCCTCGCTTGAGCTTCACCGTGACGCTAGGCGGCGGCGCGGACTCACCGGACAGCGCCGTCAACCTCACGAATCATTGCAGGCGCCACCGGGTCGACGGCTCGTCGATGTAAGAGTTCGGGCAAATCCAACTTCAGCGTCGAGCTGAGCAGGTCCACGGCGTACGAAATCATCTTGCGCACGAGCATGTTGCGCAACACTTATTAATTAAGATAGAGATAGCCATGTTGCGCAACATGAACAATCAATTGAGCGTAGCATCTGTAGTAAACATGGACGTCCTCCAGTCTCTCGCGAAGGAGTTCAAGCAGCGCTTCGAGGTCTCCTCTGGACTCATACACGAGAAGCTGGCGGGAAAGGAGTTCATCTTCAACCATGACGGGAAGGACACATACCCGTTCGCGGGATGGAGCGAGGCGTGCGACGGCGAGCCACGTCCCATAGTGCCCGAGCGCGAGCAGGCCACCATAGCCTCGACAGACTCCTCGTGCATCCTCCTCGGCGAGTCGTTCGAAGGGGCTGTCTACGCCGTGAGGGCAGCCGTTACCTTCAGCTGCGCCGGCCTTGTCNNCAGGCCCGACGATAGTCTACCTCTCCGCGAAGGGGGCGTACGGGCTCCCGTGCGACCTCGAGCCCTTCGAGCTCCGAGTCGCGCTCACCGACCACCAGATCGCGGAGCGGATAATCAGGAACACCGTGGAGAGGAAGATAATCACCACGCTAGTCGCCTCTCCCCAGATATCGATAGCCATGGCGGACGGCTCGTTGAAGCATCCCTTCGAGCTCTATCCGTCCCAGGTCGCCCAATCTGACTCTGACGCCTGCCTGGTGGGCTTCTCAAAGTCCAGCTCGCTGGTCGCATCGAGCAGGCTGACCGGCACGGTCTCGAAGGCGGTGGGCCCCGCTTACTGCGCGTCTAACGAAGGCGCGATCCAGACGATCGTGGCGAAGTTCTCCAACGACGGCCTGGTCTTCAGGCTCGACGTGGCACGGCCGATCGCGCAGCTCCCACACGTCCTCGGGCTAATCCTATACAACGACGGCTTCTCGGTCGGGTACCCAGAGTCGCTCAGGGTCGCGCACCACCTCTCGGTGTTCTCGAGGTCGGAAGACACAGCCCTCAAGGCGTACCTCAGCAAGCGCTACTTCCTCAAGCACCTCCCCGCGTTCGGCCTCCGCCGGATGACGCTCGGCGGCCTCAGCAACTCAGGGTGATGTTGGCGAGATGAGGATCCTCAGAAAGGAAGGCGCAAACATCCTCGTGGTCGCCTCCCCCACCGAGAACGTGAGGCTGGGCGACTATCTCATGGTCGCCGACAAGGAAGAGCGGAGTCTCATCTTGCAGATCTACGACGAGAGCTACCTCGACGTCAGCGGCATCGAGGAAGAGGTCGCAAGGGAGGAGGTGCTCTTCGCCTCGACCGAGGGCGTGACCGAGGACCCGGCAGACGTGGGGACGATCTCGAAGGAGATACGCGACATGAGGCTCCTTCACTGCAAGGCGAGGGGGAGCATTGAGCACGGTCGCTACAGCTCGAGGAACGACTGGATCCCCTCGCGGACCGCCTCGAAGATCTCCAAGCTCAGCGTGAACGAGCTTCTCGACACGGTCGGGAGGCCTGGTGAGAGGANNGCAGGACAGGCAGCAGGAACCAACAGTTCAGCGTCCCCGCCGAGGCGTTCGACGGCCGCGTCACGATAATCACCGGGAGGAAGGAGTCGGGCAAGTCGCACCTCGCGAAGATGATGGTCCGCGGCCTTCTCCAGCAAGGCGCCTATTGCATCATCTTCGACCTGAACGACGAGTACGGAAGCATCGGCATGAAGGCCGACGGCAGCAGCACGGATATCGCCAAGAAGGTCGACGTGAGGCGTCCCGGGCGAAACCTAAAGTTCTCTCTAGGCGCCGCCGGACTGCGCGCCATCACCTCGCTCCTCCTGCACTCGCTCGACATGACCGGGACCTCGATCAGGGAGTTCATCCGCATCTGGGAGGCGATGGATGCCAAGCACGAGCTGGGCCTGACGTCGCTGGGCAACTACATCCAGCAGTGGCGCTGTAACGAGTTCGTCAGGGACGCCCTCTACTCGCGCTATCATACCCTCGCGAGCTCCGGCATCTTCTACGAGGGCAAGGTCGGCGACCCTGACACGAGGGAGGACGACGCCCTCGAGACGTTCTTCGAGACCCACCCGGACGGAGGCGCCCTCATCATCTCGCTCACGCGCACCTCTCCCCTGAACCGACGGATGANNTGCTCGAGCACAAGAAGATCCCGCCGGTCTTCCTCCTCTCCGAGGAAGCCCACCTCTACCTCAGGGACACCTACTGGGAGGACCTCATCACGAGGATGAGGCACTTCGGCGTCTTCGCCACCTTCGTCACGAACCAGCCCGACGCCATCAAGAAGGAGATCTACAGGCAGGCGGACAACATCTTCCTCTACAACTTCTCGAACGACTCCGACCTGTCGCTGGTGTCCCAGGCCTCCATGGTGGACGCGGACACCGTGAGGTCCATAGTCCGCACGCTTCCGCCGAGGATGTGCCTGGCGCTCGGCCACGTGGTGTGCAACCTCCCCATACTCGTCAACGTGGATGCGTTCGACTCGCCCCCCACCGGCCTGACCAGGCTCTTCTTCCAGAGGGAGAAGGACCCAGTCAGTGTGGCGGTGCGCGGCCACAGGAGCACCGAGCCATGACCGAGACGCGGATGGCGGCATCCTCCATAGAGCAGACAGACTCGCCTCAAGAGAAGGCAAGCGTCGTCGCCTGCGGCCATTGCAGGAGGAGGCTCGCGCAGGAGTTCTTCTTCACGTGCCGAAAGTGCGCGGCCTCATACTGCTACATCCACATGTCCCGCCACCAACCCGCCGCGTGCTCCCGCCAGACGAGAAGGAACGAGCGCGAGGAAGCCGCCGAGACCAACGACTCGGGCGTGAAAGCCGAGCTTGCCAAAGGCGAGGTCCCCCTTGTCCTCGCAGGCCAGCAGCGAGGGTTTGGCTCTTCGGCAAATGTTTAATACTTATTCACTTTCTTTGCCGCGAGATGGAGTCATCCCGGCAGGAGTCAATATCGAAGATCGCCGGCGATGTCGTCGCCAGCGAGGAGCCGGGCAAGGCGCTAAGGTCGTGGAGGGAGAAGCTCGGGATCCGCCAGATCAAGCTGGCGAGGCAGTTGAAGCTCTCGCCTTCCGTGCTCAGCGACTATGAGAGCGGCAGGAGACCCTCGCCGGGCGTCCTCTTCGTGAGGAAGTATGTCGAGGCGATGGTGACCCTCGACGAGTCGCAGGGCAGGGTGGCTTCGAGGCTGCTATCGAGGGAGGACAGCTCAGCGATCCTCGCGATAAAGGAGTTCGTCGAGCCGATAAACGCGACCGACCTGCTCCACAGGGTGAAGGGGAAGTTCCTAGCCGGAGACCCAAGCAAGCTCCACCTCTACGGCTACACGGTGGTCGACAGCATCAAGACCATCTACGCCCTTTCCGGCTACGACTTTTACCGCATCTTCGGAGCGACGACCGAGAGGGCCATCATCTTCACCAAGGTCGGGATGGGAAGGAGCCCACTTGTCGCCATCCGCGTCTCCCAGCTAAAGCCCCGGGTGGTCGTCGTGCATGGTCCAGAGCACCTGGACCCTCTTGCAGTCGACCTGGCGAAGAAGGAAGGGCTGGTGCTCGCGCTCTCGCACAGCTCCGACGAGTCTGACATCATCTCGTCCCTCTCCAGCCTCGGCCGCGAGCGCTCGAAAGCCTGAGAGTCCCCTCCATGTCCGTGGATTCTGCTTGATTCGACCCCACGTCCTCTCGGGAATCTGTTGTTCTCTCAAGAGTGTCGTCGCCTAGACTGGCTAGATTCTTCGACGCTACTACGACGGTATCTGTAGGGTCGGGCAGTTTAGAATGAAACCACTAGGGGATAATGATGCTGGTACGCATCTTTCGAAGCCGTTCATGTTCGTCACGCTCTCCGTTGAGATCAACCAATGGCCACCCTGAAGGACATATGAGATGCTGAACCCCATGACATAGTAGTACGCCGTCCCGCTAGGACACGAGAACTCATTCGCCACTACCGGACATTCGGGGTCATTGCCGTAGAAGATGAGATGGGACGTGACGTTCCCCTCCTTGCCGTCGTTCGACATTGTTACTGAATAGGTCTGGTTCGCGACACCATAGGGGAGTTTTAACGGAAAGCATGCCGGACAATCTAGCCCGTTGTAGAATCTTGTTACGTATCTTGTCAGGTTAGTGCTGCCGCTGAAGCTTCCGTGCGATGGCACGGCGTTCGGGAAGTCATACAGGACTGTGGCGTTGGTCGCATATTGAGCCGCAAGGGCAATCGTATTCTCGGACGCGATATCAAAAATGTGGAAAAGGTAAGCGTCCCTAATGGCCTGTGTGGGGTCCACGACCGAGGTCGTCGTAGCGACCGTCGTTCTGATGCCCGATTCGTAGACGGTGGTCGATGCAAACACTATCGTGAGCATCACGAGAAGGCCCAGCAGTGCTGTCCTGACGTTCAACCTTTCGCCGAATTGGGTCTTCGGAGCCTTTTGAAGATTTGGATACCTTGTTCGTCGCGCATGGAATCTCACGTCCCTTAGTCAAGCAGAATCTGTCCGGGGAACCTTTTTAGGTCGTGGAAAGCCGCGTCGAACCGCGCTTTATCTTGCTCCAAGTCTCCCTACTCGCTTCCTTAATCGACTTGGCCATCGTGGTCGCCTTCGCGGTCATCGCGATCGAGGCCAGGGCGATCGACCGGCGCGGGTTCCTGGCGAGCATAGCCGTCGGCTACCCGATCCTCCTGGGAGGGGGATGGACATGGTTCGTCATCGTCGCGACCTTCTTCGTCCTGGGGGTCGCGTTCACGTGGTATCGCTACGAATACAAGAAGAGCCTGGGCAGCGCCCAGGAGAAGGGCGGCACGAGGAACTGGCCGAACATCCTCGCCAATGGCGGGGTCGCCTCGCTCCTCGGCCTGGGTGAGCTCCTTGGTGGCGGGCTCCTCTTCGCCGTCCTATACGTCGGCGCGGTCTCGGCGGCCGCCAGCGACACGGTCGCGACCGAGCTCGGGCTGCTCAACCGGTCCCCTCCTCGCTTGATCACGAACCTCATGAGAGTCGTCTCGCCGGGCACCTCTGGCGGCGTGAGCCCGATGGGCTTCGCCGGGACCTTCCTCGCCTCGGCGCTCATCGGGGCGGTCGCGGCGATGCTGGGGGTCGCGAGCGGGCTCCAGCCGGCGTATGTGGTCGCCGTCTCGGTAGCTGGAGGGCTCATCGGCTCCATAGCCGACAGCGTCGCGGGGGCCACCTTCCAGCGGAAGAGCTTCTGCGTGGTCTGCGGCAAGCCGTCCGAGAACCTCGACCACTGCGGCGAGCCGACAAGGTTCTCGTCGGGATTGAAGTTCGTCGACAACCACGTGGTGAACGTTATCGCGACCGTCTTCGGGGCGCTCGGCTCGGCCGGGCTATACCTTCTACTTCGATGAGGGTCTCGGGCCTTCTCGGACACGTGGCTTGAGCCACTCGGCGAGCTCCTCCTTCTTGACCCTCACCTGCGACTTGTCGTCCCTGGACCTTACCGTGACCTCGCCCTTCGACATCGTGTCGTGGTCCACGGTGACGCAGAATGGTATCCCGGCCTCATCTGCCCTCGCGTACCTCCTGCCTATGGAGCCGGATTCGTCGTAGAAGACGTCATAGTCCGCTCGCAGCGCGTCGTAGATTCGCTCCGCCTCCTCGGCAAGGCCGTCCTTGGAGNNGAGGTAGACCCTCTCCCCGCCCTTCGCGTCCTTCTCCGACCTGTAGGCCTTCTCCAAGATCACGTAGAGGCTCCTGTCCACCCCCATCGAGAGCTCGAAGATGTGGGGAAGGACCTTCTTCCCGTTGTCGTCGACCGTGTAGTCTGTGCCGCTGACCTCCGCATGCCTCTTGAGGTCGTAATCCGACCTGTAGTTGCACGCCACAAGCTCCAGCCACCCGACCGACGTCCTTACCTCGAGGTCGAAGGCCACCTTGGAGTAGAACGCCTTCTCAGCGGCGGTGAGCGTCCTGAGCCTGATGTCGGCCTTGGGGAGCCCGACGGCCTGCTCGTAGAAGCCCTGGATGAGGTACAGGTAGTAGCCGATGAGCTTGTTTGGGATGGTGCCGTCGGCGATGGCCTCGGACACCTTCGTGGGGACCGGCTCGACGTCCCCCTTGGATATCGAGAGCACAAAGTCGGAGGCTACGTCGAACTTGGGGAGCGAGACGTTATCCGGGTCGAAGCAGACCTCTATCTCGGCCTGGTAGATCTCCCGCAGCCTCAGCACCCCCTGCCTCGGGGCGATCTCGTTACGGAAGCTCTTGCCCACCTGGGCGAACCCTTTCGGGAGCTTGACCCTTTGCGTCTTGAAGAGATACGGGAGGTCTGCGAAGATCCCCTGACATGTCTCCGGCCTGAGGTAGGCTTCCTCGGAGTGAGGGCCGATCCCAAGCTTGAACATCATGTTGAACCTCTTCGTCCCGCTGAGCTCGGCCTTGCACTTTAGGCAGCGTATCCCGTTCTCCTTGAGGAGCTCGTCGTATTTTTCGTCGGGGAGGTTCTCTGGCGTCGCGTGCCCGAGCGTCTCCTCTAGGAGCTTGTCAGGCCTGTACGTGGAGTGGCAGTTGGCGCACTCGATAATCGGGTCGGTGAAGTTGGAGAAGTGCCCGGAGGCCACGAAGACCGCCTTTGGCATTATCTGCACGGCGTCGATCTCCAGCATCTCGTCGCGCTTCACCAGGTGCCTGCGCCAGAGGTCCACGTACCTGTTCTTGAGCGCGACCCCAAGGGGACCATAGTCCCAGAACCCAGCCATTGTGTTGGGATAGGCCGCGGCCGATTGCATGAGATAGCCGCGCCGGGTGGCGACGTTCATCACGTCTTCGTAGTTCATCTAGTCTCGATGCTCCCGCTTGGCGAGACCTTATTTTAGGGATTGGTAATCCGAGGGTCGGAGAGGTAGCCGGACGCCTCAGACTGCCTTGATCTGCTTGACGACGCTGGGCCTGACCTTCCTGAAGACCCTGTACCCGCAGATGCACTTCACCTCAGGCAGAGTGGAAAGCTCCTCCTGCGTAGTCCTCGTCCCGCACCTCACGCACTCGTAAACCGCTCCCGGAAAGACCTTGACCGGCACCTCGGCTGCTGGCGCTGCGATTGCCTGCGATTCGCCGGGCACCGGTGTTTGTGTTCCAGACATGTCACTTTCGATGCGTTGAGAGGGCGTATTTCTACATTGCCCCGTGAAGATTCTGTTAACTGATTTGCACGCGTCGACGATAATGGAGCACGAGTCCACTCAGAAACATAACAATACCCAAGACGACGACGATGAGAAGCTCGGTAAAATAAAGTGGCGGAGGCATGCTTGCATTGTTCGGGTCACCTACTGCATCCCAGCAGTTCACATAACCAAAGGGCTTGCAACTGGCGATGAAGTTTGGTAAGTTGAACAAGAGCACCAGACCTGGATAGGTCAGAGCAAGAATGATTATCCCGGTGGCGATTAAGATAGCCGGCAAGGGCTTCATGCTTTCAGATTCTTCTTGATTTTCTGTTCCCATTCTTCCTGAGTGATTACGCCCTTCTCTTCCAAGAGGTCAACCAGGGAGGTCAGCATGGTATCCAGAATGCGAATTTCCTCGTCCTTATTTTTCTTTGGCGTGGCCTTTTCCTCCTTTCACTAGGTATCCGTTCTCCGAGAGCCATGCTAAAACGATGCTCCTTATCGTGTCCGAGTATCCCTTCCCCATAGTGTCGCCTAGGTCTCGGTCGATAATGGCCCATATCTCGTCCGGTAGTGCAACCAGCGCCTTTCTCATGTCGCTCATACCACCTGCAAAGGAGCGATTGATATTCGCTCTTGCGCCTGACTTTGTGGTTCCAAGGCCTCCTTTCGTGTGGCGTTTTCTACCAATGCCTTCCATCCCTTCACCTCGATTCCCGCTTGCTGTGCGGGAGTCTTCCCGTTCAAGGATAGGTGAGGCCTTGCGAAATTGTAATTCACCACATAGCCGGTCAGGATCGATTTCGCCGAGTCTTGGTTCTTGAATCCGCGCATGGGGCGCGTCCTTTCCTTCACGGTCTCATGCAATCGCTCCACCATGTTGTTTGTCTCGCGTGAACGGATGCCGATTCTCTTCACTAGCTCCGGTCGGCTGACTTTGTATCGAGACCAGAAAACGGTATTGAATGCTTGGTCGTATTGGTTCGACCCATCGACATAGAGAACGGTCGGCTTTCTCTTAGCTGTCTCCAGCGCGTTCCTGAATTGGGTCACGGTGTCTTTTAGCGAGCGCGTTTCCGATAGGTGCGATGCGACTAGAAACCTTGTGTCCTCGTCGATGCATTCCCAGAACCATTGATTCTGACCCTCACATCTGATAACGGTCTCGTCGTGATGCCACCTTCCGCCGATTTGTGGCGAGAGCGTCTTCACATACTCGCCAACTAGGATTGAGTATTTCCTAACCCACTTCCAAACTGTGACCTGTGAGACCTTCTCGCCATAGATGCTCTCAAGCTGGCGTGAGACCTTTCGAGTCGAGAGACCTTCGAAATACATCGAGAGCGCGGTCACCATGGCGTGCTTGTTAACGCGCATCTTTGGAAGGCTGTCCGATTCCGTGAATCTCTTTCCGCAATCGTTGCACTTTAGCGTCTTCTTTCCTTTCATCGAGCCGCTAGGCCTGACGCATTCCGAGAGGCAGTATTTGCAAGGCATGATTCGACGCATATCCCTATGGATATGCCCATACTTAAGCGTATATCCTTATGGATATTCATGATTTAGAGGCCTTCTTTTTGTCGCGCTCGTCAAGGGCATCGACTATCGCCTTGGATATGGTATTCCCCAATGCTTGCATTTCTCTCTCCTTTTCCATCGGCTTGGGCAAAGTCGCGAGCCTATAGAAGGCATAAGCCGCTCCCCATATGACGACAAACTCCAAGGCACTAAGAATGAAGTCAGGCACGAAAGAACGCAAGTCCCATAAAACCCAAGTCGAGCCAAGAGCCGCTATTATGACAAAGATGTAGACATGCTTCAGGTAGATGTGGACTTCGACCCACTTTCGAATTGAAGCCATCCCTTGCGAGTTCTAGGCCTGACAATTAAGCGTGCAAATCAGTTAACAGAATCCCCCGTGAATCAAGGCATTTTCGATGAGGAACGGTTAAATTTCGCTCTTGCGACCCTCCTTTCGCATGGCAAACGACAGAGCCTTGGGAGGAGCAATCCTCGTCGGAAGCTTACTCGGTATAATCATCTACGGAATACTCCTTTGGTTCTGGGCGATCATAATCCTTGAGATCACAGCATTTCTGGGCGTCATCGTGCTGCTAGGCATCCTCGGCTGGATCGGATGGACAATGGCAACCACTCCTCCGCCGGAACCCATGCCCGAGATGACCGNNCCCGCCGCTGGCGGCGCCGAAAAGAAGCCGTAGGCCGAGCTCTCGGTCTATCGCGGGCTAATACTTCCTGAACCTGATGCTGAGCACCCCGACGAAGAACTCCCAAATCTCGCCGGTGCCCATTTTCGAGGCCCCCTTCGCCCTTTCCTCGAACGTGAAAGGTATCTCCACCATCCTGAAACCGTTCTTCTTCAGGATGTAGAGCGACTCCACCTGGAAGATGAACCCGATCGACCGGGGAGGGTGCTCCAGGAGGCACTCGACCGCGTTTCTCCTGAGCGCCTTGAACCCGGTCGTCGTGTCGTGGACCCCAAGGCCAAGTATCGTCCTCGCTAGCCAGCTAGCGCCCTTGCTGATTGACCTCCTCCGCCAATTCAGCCCCTTGAAGCTCCCTCCTCTTACATGGNNGATGGCGACGTCCGCGCGACCCGAAAAGACCTCTCCGATTAAGGACTGGAGGATCTCAGGAGGGTGCTGGAGGTCCGCGTCCATCTGCACGACTATGTCGGGGTCGTCTTCATCTACCACCTGGCGGAAGCCCTCGATGTAGGCAGTTCCCAGCCCCCTCTTGCCCTCCCTCTCGAGGAGCCGAAGCTCCGGCCTGCCCTCCATCATCCTCCTGATCTCGTCGCCCGTGCCGTCAGGGCTGTTGTCGTCGACGAAGAGGACCGTCATCCTCCCAGCCATCGACTCGAGGACGGGGTCGAGCCTTTGCTTGAACTCCCTGATGCTCTCTTTCTCGTTGTAGGTCGGAACGACGACAGCGACCTTGGGATGCCTGCTGGCGGTGCTCATCTTATCAGCCGGATGTGTCTGAATCGGGTCAGGCCCTTGCCGCCTTCACGAACTCTTCTGCCACGAACTCGACTTCCTCGCTCTTCAGGCCCGGGTGTACTGGCAACGAGAGCACGTGCCCCGCTGCGCTGAGCGAGTTTGGTAGTTTCAGCCCTGCATAGCCGAGGTCCTTGTAAAGGGGCATCTTGTTCACGGGGGTCTCCCAATAGACTGCAGCGCCGACGCCTCGCGCCCTGAGTCTCTGGACCATCTCGTCCCTCCTCTTCGCCACGAACACGGTGTAAAGATACCAGATGTGAGACCTGTCTTTGGAGCGTTGCCTCAGCTCGACGCCCTTCAGAGCAGAGATCCGCCCAGTGATGATCTTCGCATTCCTCTTCNNTGGACAGAGGCGATGGCCGCGAGCACCTCGGGCATCCTGTAGTTGAACCCCAACACGCTGGTGTCGTATCCCCCGCGCATCCCGTGGTTCCTCACCAGCCTTACGCGGTCGGCGAACTCGTCGTCGTCGGTGGTTATTGCGCCCCCCTCTCCGGAGGTTATCACCTTGGTCGCATAGAGGCTGAAGCAGCCAGAGTGGTCCGTCTTCCCAGCTGGTCTGCCCTTGTATGAGGCCCCCAGCGACTCCGCGGCGTCCTCTATCACTTTGACCGAGGATTTGTCGGCTATCTCCCTGATCTCGTCAAGGTCCGCCGGGTACCCGTACACGTCGACTGGGATTATGGCCTTTGTCTTCTTCCCGACCTTCCTGCGGACGTCCCGGGGGTCGATGTTGTAGTCCTCCTTGATGTCAGCGAACACGGGCTTGGCCCCGCAGGCGAGGACGACGTTGGCGGTCGCCTCGAACGTAAAGGCAGGCACTATCACCTCGTCGCCGGGCCGTATCCCGTAAGCCGCGAGCGAGGTGTGCAGAGCCGCCGTCCCCGAGCTCACGGCGACGGCGTGCTTGGTACCGACCTTTGCCTTCAGCTTGCGCTCGAACTCTTGCACGTACTTGCCGCCCTCGTAGCTAGCGTTGGTTAGAAGCCCGCTGTCGAGCACCGCTTGCACCGCGTCTTTCTCCTCCTTTCCCAGGAGCGGGATGTTGATCGGGATGAACTTCACCAGGAATCGCCTCTCAGGGTCGTGGCTCCCATCGCTGGTCACTAGGCCGCTATGGCCTTTCCCTCTTCCCGGATTATCGCCGAGACCTCGTCGAAGAGCTTAGTCCCCTCGAAGTGCTTCCTCACCGGCGCGACTATCGTGTCGAGCTTCGACGCCACCGCCTGCTTTAGGTCGGTGGGGTGCAGCTTGCCCGCGAGGTAGGCCACTTCGACCTCGGCGTAGCTCTGGTAGGAGACGGTGCCGCCGTATTTCTCGGGCCTGACCACCTCTAGATGGTCCGTCTCGTGGAAGACTATGTGCCTCGCATATTCAAGCACGGGGTTGGCCTCCGCCTGCTTCTCCGGGCACCACGCCTTGCCCATCTTTCGGGCTATCTGCTCGGCGCTCTCGTGTATGAAGATTGCAGAGTCCGGCTTCGACTTGCTCATCTTGCTCGAGATTACCTTGTCGGACTCTGCGTCCTCGTCGATCCCGGCCCCCTCAGGCTTTTGGAGCCCTGCCAGGAGGTGATGGTGGACCGCGACAGGCACCTTCCAACGGAGCGAGGGGAAGACCTCTCTCACCAAGACATGGACCTTCCGCTGGTCTATCCCGCTGTGGGCGATGTCCAGGTCCATGGCCTTTATGTCGGTCGCCTGCATCGGAGGATAGATGTATTGGGCGACGTCGAGCTTCTCCTTCGTCGTCCTGCCCATTATCGTAAGGCAGCGCGTATCGCGAGCCAGAGTGATCTGCTTCGAGAAGCGCAACAGGTCCTTCCAGTACTGGTCGTTCTTCTCATAGAGCCTGCTCCCGAGTTCGAACTCGACCCCAGGGCACAGGAACGCGAACGCCTCCTCGAAGTACTTGGACACCCTCTCTATCTTCTCGAGGTCCCCGCCCATCTTGTTGTTGATGTAGCTGTGCCAGTCCGCGAGGAACACTTTGCACCTTATCCCTGCCTTGATGAAGTCGTTTACCTTGAAGCTAATCAGCAGATACCCCAGGTGCAGGAGGCCGGAGATCTCAAGCCCGATGTAGTGCTTAGGATGGGCGTCCTTCCCCAGAAGCGCAACGAGTTCCGCCTCCGTGAGGACTTCTTCGGTGGGCGGCCTCCTCACGAGCGCGAGCCTTTCCTCTAGGTCCATTGTAACTCGTCGACGTGTCGTTCCCCTTCCGTGTGACCATTTAAGCCATTCACGAAGCGACGGAGATGATAGGTTAAATCGCGACCCTCCTCGAGACGGCTTTGGGAGGAGGGCATAGGCATCAAGAGAAACACAGAGCTCGTGCTCTTCTGCCTCGTGTTCCTGGCGGGATTATTGTTTAGGATCTACCTCGTGGTCGCGTTCCAGCCGGGGAACGACATCTACTACTACAACACCCAGGCGGCGCAGCTGATACTCCAAGGGGCATCACCTTACGGGCATCTCTTCACAGGCATACCTCCGGAGCTCGCCACGCCGGGAGCGCAGAACGTCTTCACATACCTCCCATTCACCGCGCTTTACTTTCTCCCGTTCTACCTGCTCGGGGACGTCAGGTTTGGGGTTGTTGCCGCGGACATGCTGATTGGCCTCTGCCTCTTCCAGTTCGGGCGCCGCTGGAGCCTTGTCGCTTCCGCCGCCTTCCTTCTCGTCCCCATCTCGACCCGCTACGCGAACAACCTCGTCCCTGCCCTAGCGCTCGTAGTCCTTTCGGTAGCCCTGGGGCAAAGGGGGCGCAGGCTCCTCTCGTCCTTGTCTCTCGGACTCGCCCTGGCATCCAGCGTCTTGGTCTGGCTGCTGGTCCCGTTCTTCGTTTACCGTTACCTGAAACGGCGTGAGCTGCGAACTGCCTTGGTCAGTTTCGCGACCTTCGCCGCCATCTGCGTTCCTTTCTTTGTCTCTGCCCCCCGAGAATTTCTCTACGACGTGCTGTCGTACCAGTTCGGAAGGCAGCCCGCTCCCCTGTTCGCATTCGGTGGGTCCTTCGGGATTCAGACGAACGCGTCTCTCAGCGGCCTCCTCTTCACCATGACTGGCCAACCTGCTCCCCTAATCCTCAGAGGCGCCCTGACGCTCCTGCTTCTCGGGGCTTGCCTCTTTCTGAGGGGGCCAAGACCCAGCGGGGGAAGAGATGGGAGATTCGCAGAGCTCCCGATGTCGTCGTTGCTGCTCCGCGCAGCAACCTTCACCGCCGGGGCCGTCATCCTCCTTCCTTCAACGCTCTTCCTGATCTACTTCGAGCTACCGGTGGTTCTGCTTCTCTGCTGGATTGCCATGCTGGACTCGGGCGCACCGTCCCGCTATTCTTGAATGGCGGCCCGTTACAAAAGCGATAAATCACTCTCTGGAACGGAAAATGCTTCTGCCATGAACGTCAGGGCTAACCGGACCAGTCTGCTCGCCCTCTCTGTGCTCATCTTGGTCTCGATAGGGGGCGGGCTGGCCCTCTGGACTTACAGCGCCGGAGGACCGACCGGGTCGAGCGCAGTCTGGCCGACCACAAGCGAGGGGGCACCCTGTGACGACGCCATCCGCACAACCGACAACGGATTCGTCGCGACGCCGCACGGTTCAAGTCTCACCAAGACCGCTGCCGCAGGTCAAGACTTCGGGTCATTCCTTTCTGGCCTGATTTCTTCGAACAAGACCTTCTGCCTTGCGAGGGGAGATTACCCGATAGCAAAGACCATCCGGGTCGCGGGCCAGGAGAACGTCACCATTTACTTGGCTCCGGGGGCGCGCATGACGACCAACTACACCATCCGGATGCTGCAGATAGTCAGAAGCTCAAGTATCACTGTCCTCGGAGGCGCTTGGGTAGGTCCTGGAGGGGGGAACTACGCCTGCATAGAGGTAGACCTTGGGAGCAACAACATCACGGTGAAGGGAGCGGACATCAGCCGGGCGGGTCACGACGGGATCCTGATCCGCAATGACACAGCCCCGAACCTGCGCATCTCGATCGTGGGCAATTTCCTCCACGACAATGGCCGATATGGCGCCCAGGATTATGAGCACTCCAAGTACGACTCGGTCAAGGTCCTGTTCTCAGGAAACACAGTGGTCGACAACTCAGTCGGGGGAATCTACACCAACGGCGTGGGTGAGGCGGAGATCACCTCGAACACGGTCAGGAACACGGTCGACACCACCCCCGGATTGATAGGCATCGGGGTGACCAATGGGGAAAACGACACTGTGACCTACAACAAGGTTGACCACATGTTCTGGTACGGGATCCAGGCGTTCTACAACAACTACACCACTATAACCAACAACTACGCCTCTTTCAATGCCGGAGGCTCAGACCAGTCCGGGATCACCAACGACCACAGCTTCTTCGCCACAATCTCAAACAACACGGTCCTTTCGAACGGCCTTTCAGGCATCCACGTCGAACGGTCATGGTTCGTCTCAGTGAAAGGAAACTCAGCAAACGGGAACGGACGTTTCGGTATCGAGTTCTACCATGCGGACATGCCGGTCACCTCGATGGCCGAAGTCACGGGGAACACCTGCAGCTACAACGGGCTGGCCGGGATCATCCTGAACTCAGGGATACAAACACTCATCAGCGGCAACATTTGCCTGGACAACTCGAACACAGGGATTTTCCTGTATAACGACCAAGGCCAAGCGGGCTCTTCAGGGAACACCATAACCCACAACATCGTCGGGGACGACCGGAATCAGTCGACAGCGAGGACCCAACTCTTCGGGATAAAAGAGGTGAACCAGGCAGACAACAACACCATACAGGCCAACGTGCTCTTCGGCAACGTCGTCGCGAACATCATCAGGAGCGGAGGTCCTTCGACCGTTGTCAGCGGCAACATCGAGAACTGACCGTCGGCGCGAAGGCATACCTATATCAGCTCGAACCCGGTTTCTCGACGACCAAGATGGCCTCTGCCCGGACCTCCGCCTTGGCCGTCTTGTTGTTGGTGATGCTTTTTGCGGCATCCAACGTTTCGGCCCAGACGTCCTCTAGCCCCCACATCAAGGACCAGCTCACTGGCCTCACCTGGAACGGAAGCAGCTTCATCGCCTCCTATGGTGAGTTCACCTCATACCTCCTGAACATGAGCAGAGACGGCANNGCGCGCTCTCGGACGGCACCGGGGGCTTCCCGAAGGGGCAGCTCTTCGTCTCTTCCCTCCAGTCGATCTACGAGATGACCCCGAACGGTGACTCCTTCCATGTCTTCTCGACCCCGCCGGGCGTCCAAAGGATAGGATACCTGGCCTTCGACAGAGTCGGAACCTGGGGACACGCCCTTTTCGCTGTCGACGACAGCGGGTTGCTCTGGTCNNGGCCAGAAGCCCGAGGGCATAGTCGTCGCCCCTCCTACCTTCGGCAGCTTTGGGGGCTACCTATTCGTCTCCCTAGAATATGGAAAGTCGATAGTGGCAATACCTCCGAATGATACGAGCAAGATCATCACCGTTTTCAAATTCCCGAACGAGGCACCTGAAAGGGTACAGACCATCCCGCCCAACAGCGACCTTTACGTCGCCAAGTTTGTCGCAGGGACAGTCCTCAGCGTCCCGGCTGCCAGCCTCTCGAGCTACTCAGGTTCCCTCCTCGTGATAACCGAGGGTGACGTTGAGGCCAACGGCTCGATATCCGTGCTCCAGGCGGCCGGCCACAACGTGACCCAGACCAAGATATTCACGGAGACCGACCATCCCCACTTCGAGGCCGCCGACTTTGTCCCGAGCGTCACAGCCTCTGGCACCACTTCCGGCTCCTCACCGCTCGCCACCCCCTCCCTGGGCCTGAATCAGTTCGCAGGGTTGCAATTGGTCTTGTTTGTCGCAATAGCCCTGGTTGTCATGCTCATTGTCGTCGTCGTCGCGCTCATGATCCGAAGGACCCGACGCGTAAAGTCCATGCCCTAATCGGGGCAGGGCGGACGACTCACCCCCGCTTGAGACCACTACGCTTAAAGGAAAGTTCCGGCAACGCCCCGTGAATATCATTGGAGCAGATGGACGAGCTCCGTCGTCCAGAAGCTAGCACGCGCCTGATGTACCGGATCGTGTGTTGGGTGTCTGGCATAACCATCCTTTCGAGTCTCGCATACGGCTTTGCAACATCTGCCCTCTTCGCCAGCGGAGGCGTCCTTGACGTTGGCCAGACCTTGGTGAACGTCGATTTCCCGTTCCCCTTCTTCGCAAAGCCGGTGACCTACCTCAGCATCGCGTGCGTCACGTTCTTCTACACCGGGCTGCGCCTGTGGCAGAACAAGGTCGCCCAATGGTCCCAAATCAAGCTCGCGTCCCTGCAGCTGATTGCCATAGTCATGGCCTTCGCGTCGGCCTACGAGATTCTGTATAACTTCATGCTCTGGGGCTCCTTCTTCAGCATACAGCTCTTCTACAACAACGCCGCAAACCCGAACTTCCTCAGCTCGCCCGGACCGACGCCGTGGAACCTGGTGTTTGCCACCAAGATGTTCCTGGCCCTGTTCGCGATCAGCGCCTACAGCGTGTACTTCCTAAGAAGGGTGCACGAAGTAAGGGGCCTGTCGGACGTCCTCTAGAGCTTCTTCGAGGACTCTATGGCCTTGCCGACGGACAGCGTCTGAAGCTCGAGATAGACGTAGACCAATGCGAATACGCCGAAGAGCGCGACGCTATAGATCCCCAAGGTGCCAAGGTTCGTGCCCAAGAGTGTGGATGCTTCGTATGCCTGGTACACCGTCAATGCAAGGCCGAAGAGCGCGCTGGCTCCTGCCAGAGGCCTCGTGACCCAATTGGACGGCATCGCAAACAAGAGCGCGCCGCTGAGTATGCACGTCAAAGCTGCCAGTAGCAGGAGCGGTCCTCCTCCAGTCGCCACGATGCCTATCCAAAAGACGCCCGCCACAAAGTACAGGATGGGCACTAGCATGTCCCTGAGCGACTTCGCCACGACACCGACTGAAAAATGCAGAAGTTATAATCATATCTGCCGGGATGATATTAGGGGCTAAACCGGCCGCTTCTAGCAAGCGGATGAGTCAAGAAGGCCAGATCAGAACGCCGAAGGTACAAACCATGGTGGAGAAGCAGAATGGGCCAAGAGGCAGCTCGGGGACGAAGAGGCGGTCTCCGCGTTGTTGGCTCCGACGTTAATCACGATCCTAGGCTCACCTAACGAACAGCTTATGAGGCAATTATCGATACTATTCGAGTGGAACTATGCTTGCCTAATTGACTATTCAGGGCTTCAAATCCCTGAAGAACGTCACGCTTGATTTGTCGGAAGCCCGGACGCATCATCATAGGGCATCATAACCGGGCGTCATGCGACCTCGTGGTTATATGCCCCGCACCGACTCCAACGTCACGCGAAACCTGCTCTCAGAACAGGATGCGACCATCCTGGGCGATATTCTTCGGTCACACGGTGAAATAACTTCTCAGCAGCTATCAAAAAATGTTGGAATCTCTCTGACGGCCGCTAGAGTCAAGCGCAGGGAACTGACAAAGAAATATTTGAAGGTGACGTACTCGCTGAACTTGGAGAGGTACGGCTGGCGGCAAGTACAGCTTCAAATCTCCACCAGGGGGGGGGTGACCGTTTCCGTAGGAAAAGAGCTGCTAAAACTCAACCCGGTTGTTTTCGTCGGAGGGACCGTCGGAGAGGTCAAGATCGACCTGAGGGCGGAAGTCTTTGTCCGAGACGCTAAAGAACTGGTCGAACTAATAGATGGGGTGAAGGCTCTACACGGCGTTAGTGATGTAGCTTGGAGCGAAGTCGCGAAAGTCATAGGTACCAAGAACCCTCCGTCTCAACTTGGAACCCACGCCGCAACGAAGGACCTGGTCGGGCCGCACCGCATCCACCGCAAATAGGCTCCAACGCCCTCTCCACTACGCACCATAGTTGGACCGATGCCGCACTCCATGGGAGGTGCCCGCGAGAGTTGAGGAGTCCGAGCTTGGCGATTCGCCTTGCTCTACGCGGATGAGGACCGTCAGACTCTGATGAGCGCTAATCGGCGGCGCCGGCTTGGAGGCCGATCAGTTTATGGCCATCATCCGGGCTGGGGTCATCCGTGTCTAAGAAGTTCGAGAAGAGCGACTTCACCGGACCGCTGACGGCCGAGGAGAGGAATTCCCTGCCTGACGCCGACTTCGCCGTCCCGTCCAAGCGCGCCTACCCGATCGACACGCCCGCTAGGGCCAGGGACGCGCTCTCGAGAGTGTCTCATAACGGGACCTCGGACGAGAAAAAGATGGTCTGCCGGGCCGTAGCCAAGCGCTGGCCCGACATTCACGAGCAGCACTGCGGGACGCACAAGACCTAGAGATTCGTGTCTGGCTTCCGGAAGGGGTCAAGGGCAGCTCCAGTCAGGCCGGTTCTGGATTGTCACCGGAGAGCCGGAATCTAGCTCTCTGCTTGGGCCTGGCCCTAGAGGCCACCAGGACTACACGCGTGGCCGGTTCTGTCGAGTTGTAGTTTGGTACCGAATGCATATCACGCTAGACCAAACGAAGACTGGACGGCAACTTTAACTCCAAAGACATGATTGCAAGATAATCGTTTGGGATTTCTCCCGAGCGGGACACGCTTGAGCTCCAAAGCCCCGGAGCGGTGCCGTTTCCTTGCATAGGAGCGAACGCGGTGCGGTTCCGGTCAGGGTCGCGGCCCTGGTTCTAATCCTCGTGCTCGGCTTGGGCGTCGCCGCCTACATCTTGCTCCTCCAGGGCGCGACCGGCAATACCCGCACGACCACGACCTCCACCGGGACCCAGAGCGTGCCGACTTCGCAGACCTCGGCTGCGACATCTTCCACCACCTTGCCTCCGGTCACATCATCCTCCTCATCCCAATCTTCTTCATCGGTCTCATCTACATCATCTTCGACTTCCACTTCGTCCTTCACCTCGTCTGCCGTTTCATCCTCCTCGTCGCCCGGCCAGATCTCCCACGTGATCATCATAGTGATGGAGAACGAGGCGTATGCGAGCGTCATCGGGAACGCCTCCGCGCCATACGAAAACAGCCTGGCCTCCAGCTACGCCCTCGCGGCCAATTATCTGGCGGTCGCCCATCCTTCGCTCCCGAACTATCTCTCGCTGGCCGGAGGGTCCACCTTCGGCATCACAAGCGACTGCCTGCCTGCGGAGTGCAGCCTGCAGGACAGTGCGACAACCGTTGCAAGCCTCCTCGACTCCCACGACCTCACATGGAAGGAGTACGCGGAGTCGATGCCTGCCAACTGCTCACAGACGAACAGCGCGGACGGCCTCTACGTCACGAAGCACGATCCCTTTGTCTACTTCAGCACGATTTCAGGCAACAGCGGGACAGGGGCCACATCTTCATACTGCAGCGCCCACGTCGTCCCGATGACCCAGTTTTGGACAGACTTGCAGTCGGGCCGCCTCCCGAGCTACTCGTTCATCACCCCCAACCTCTGCGACGACGCCCACAGCTGTCCCCTTTNNGGGGACCAATGGCTCTCTACCGTCGTCCCGAAGGTCATCAACTCGAGCTCCTTCGCCGGCACCGCCCTCTTTGTGGTCTATGACGAGGGCAGTCCTGGGGACACCACGGGAGGAGGGGGGAAGGTGGCATGCATACTCGTCTCCCCCTTCGCCAAGCCCGGCTACGTCTCGCACGCCGCATACTCCCACTATTCTCTCCTCGCGACAGTCGAGGCGATCTTCAACCTCGGGAACCTAGGGCGAGAAGACGCGTCGGCAGCCCCCATGTCCGACCTCTTCAGGTCTCAGATCCCCTAGTCAGGCCCATCCCGGAGCCCCCTTCGTCGACTCGATATCGGCGCTCATGCATCAAAAAGAGGGAGGAAGACCTAAATCTCCAGCGGCCCGGAATTCAGAGCTTGAAGCGCAGGCTGTGGGCAATCATCATTGTGTCATTGACCGCCGTTTGCGCGTTGGAGCTAGTCTTTGTCCCCACGGTCGGAGTCCTAGCCTCCCCTCCCAACGCCTCCTTGGAGACGTGTTCCACGTCTCAATCATCGAAACAGGGCTCAGCCCAATGCACTTTCGCGGCTAACTACTATCGCGGGGGCGGCTCGCTGACGTATTGCTTCTTCGGGGAGGGCGCGCTATACTTGAGAGGGGTCTACTACCCTCTGACCCAGCCGGTAGCAAGCCCCGCAAGGGAGATCTCAAACCCTTCCTGCCCCGCCATGCACCGGTGACGGCAGGTCGGGCCCCAATAGGGACTGGAAAAGCGTCGGCACACATATATCACCGCAAGCAGGCATGAAAACCTTCTCGAGGTAGAGTTCGTCTGTTAGAGAGCGTCGCCCAGAGTTCCGGGCTGTCGGCCAAGCTGAGGGATCTCACAACGCCTGTCGTAGAGCTGGAGGAAGGGCTCCTTGTGTCAGCCACTTACGATGGAAAGACAGGCAAGGCCGTCCTAAAGTTCTACGACTCCAAGAGAGAAAGGGTATGGCTTTGGGAGGACAACAGTGGACACCAGCCATACTGCTACACCAAGCTTTCCCGCGCGGAGCTAGAAGAAAAGGACGTGGTGGTGGGACAGAACGGAATCCTGGCCATTGACGAAGTCTCGAGGCTTGACCTCCTGGCCGATTCAGAGATTCCGATAAGAAAGATAACCGCGTCTGACCCCCTCGCAATTGGAGGCGCGCCAGGGAGCCTCAGAGAGAAGGTGACTTGTTGGGAGGCCGACATCAAGTACTTCGAGAACTATCTCTATGACAAGCATCTCAAGGTAGGCACGTATTACAAGATAACTAAGGGGACAATCTCCTCAATCGAGAAGGAAGTAGCGGGCGAAGTTCGGCACTCGCTGGACTCCATCCTCGCGAAAGCGACGGGAGACGCGGCTTCTTACATCCGGGATTGGGCAGAATTGCTCGGACAACCGCTCACTAGCTTCAAGCGAATCGCCTGCGACATTGAGGTTGCGAACGAGGAAAACCGCCTCCCCGACCCTGAAGCGGCAGACAGGCCGGTCATAGCGGTCTCGTTCTGTAACGACAAAGAGTCGGTGGTCTATGTGATAGACAGAACGGGGAAGGACAATTCACTGGAAGGTGCTCTGACTGCATACACTCATCAGGTCTTCCCGGACGAGGCTTCGCTGCTCCGTGCCACCTTTGCGAAGATGATGGAGTACCCGTTCCTGATTACATTCAACGGGGACGACTTCGACCTAAGATATCTCAAACACAGGGCCATGAGAAAGGAGATCGGAATCGACGAGGACGAGATACCCATCAACCTCCAGAGGCAGGAAGCCTCGCTGAAGCACGGGGTCCACATCGACCTCTATCGCTTCTTCAACAACCGCTCCATCCAGGTCTACGTCTACAACAACAAGTACACGGAGCACACCCTCAACGGGATATCCGCGGCCATCCTTGGAAAGGAGAAGATACCCTTCGAAGGAAACATCGGCGACCTTCCGCTGTTGAAGCTGGCTGATTACAACTTCAACGACACCGAGATCACCTACCAGCTGACGAGCGCGGACGACTCGCTGCTGATGAAGATACTCCTCGTCATCTCGAGGATCGCCAAGATGCCGATGAACGACGTCGCGCGCCTCGGGGTCTCCAATTGGATACGAAGTATGCTCTATTACGACCACAGGAGGGTCGGCGCTCTCATCCCACGGACGGATGAGCTGGCGACGAAGGGCGGCGCATCCTCGGAGGCGATAATCAAGGGGAAGAAGTACAAGGGTGGCCTAGTTATAGAGCCCAAGCCTGGGATATACTTCGGGGTCTCCGTGCTCGACTTTGCGAGCCTCTACCCGAGCATCATCAAGGTCCATAACCTCTCTTACGAGACCGTCAACTGCGGCCACGAGGAGTGCAGGTCGAACAGAGTCCCCGACACTGACCACTGGGTGTGCACGAAACGGAAGGGGATAGAGAGCCTCGTGATAGGCTCGCTCAGGGACCTCCGCGTCGGCCACTACAAGGCGCTCTCCAAGGACAAGACCCTCCCGAAAGAGATGAGGGACCTCTACACCACTGTCACTCAGGGCCTAAAAGTTTTCCTAAATGCGAGCTACGGCGTGATGGGATTCGAAACCTTCGCGCTCTATTGTCTCCCAGTCGCGGAGGCGACGGCAGCCCTTGGAAGGGACGCGATCACGAGGACCATAGAGAAATGCAAGGAGGGGGGCGTTTCTGTAATCTACAGTGATACCGATTCGCTTTTCATCGAGAACCCCAACAAGGACAAAGTCTCCGAGGTCCTGAAGTGGGCCGAGAAGGCGCTTGGCGTCGAGCTCGAGGTTGACAAGACGTACCGCTACGTCGCGTTCAGCGAGCGCAAAAAGAACTACTTCGGGGTCCTCCAGGACGGCACGGCTGACATAAAGGGGCTTACCGGGAAAAAGTCGCAGACTCCTCAATTCCTGAAGGACGAGTTCTACGAGATGCTAGACATCCTGGGCAACGTATACAGCCAAGACGACTTCGCCCAGGCCAAGTCGAAGATCAAGAAGTTGTTGACAGACATGGTGACGAACCTCAAGGATAGGAAGATACCCATCGACGACCTGTCGTTCAACGTGATGATGGGTAAGTCGATCGAAGGATACCGGTCGACGCGCACGCCCGAGTCTTCAGACAAGGACCAGCTCCAAAAGCAAAGGGAGCAGTCCTTCCTTCACGAAGGAGGCCGACCGGTGCCCGATGTGGGCCTCTCCGCGCAGATGAGCGGGCTCCCGCAGCATGTCAAGGCCGCGATACTCATGAGGAACTCCAACAAAGAGGTAAAGGCGGGCGAGCAGATCTCCTTCGTGAAGACCAAGGGAGCTCACGGCGTCAAGCCCACGTCCCAAGCCAAGCCTGAAGACATCGACGTGGACAAGTACATCGAGTACGCGAGCTCGATGTTCGACCAGGTGCTAGGCGCTCTGGACCTCTCCTTCGAGTCGGTCGTGCCGAAGACTAGCCTAGATGCCTTTTGGGCCTAAGAATGGGTCCGGGTCTTTTCCGCTACTTCGGCGATGAAGTCTTCGAGCTTCACGCCATACCGCACATCCCCGTCTCTCGCCCTCACGGCGATGGAGCCCGCTTGCTCCTCCTTCGACCCGATGACCACCATGTACGGGGTCTTCTGGAGCTGCGCGTCCCTGATCTTCCCTCCTATCGTGCCGCTCGCAAAGTCCCTCTCGACTCGTATCCCTCCATCTGCCAGCGCCTGTGCGACCTTCTCGGCGTAGGCCTTGTTCTCGTCCGAGACGGGCAGCACCCTGACCTGCACCGGCGCGATCCAAACAGGGAACTTGCCCTGGACGTGTTCGGTGTATACCCCGATGAACCTCTCGAGGGACCCGAAGATGGCGCGGTGTATCACGACCGGCGTGTGGTCCTTCCCGTCCGAGCCCGCATACGACAGCTTGAACCTTTGGGGGAGCTGATAGTCGAGCTGGATGGTCGAGTTCTGCCACTCCCTCCCCATCGAGTCCTTGATGTCTACGTCTATCTTGGGGCCGTAGAACGCCCCGTCCTTGTCCTTGACCTTGTAAGGAATGCCCTTCGCTTCCATCACCCTGGCAAGAATCCCCTCCGCCTTCTCCCAGAACTCCCTGTCGCCGATGTGGTCGTCCGGCATCGTGGAGAGGTTGAGCTTGTACTCCATGCCGAATGTCTTGAAGACCCTGTCCAGGAGGTCGATCATCCTCTTCACCTCGTCCTCGACCTGCTCTTCGGCAACGAAGATGTGGGCGTCGTCCTGCGAGAACGCCTTGACCCTGAAGAGGCCCGAGGCGACGCCGCTGAGCTCGTTCCTGTAGAGGTGGTCGAAGCATGAGACCCGGAGCGGGAGCTCCCTGAAGCTCCACCTCCTCGTCCTGTAATAGAGCATGGTGGGCGGGCAGTTCATCGGCTTCAGCCCGAACTCCTCTCCGCCCATGTCGGTCAGGAACAGGTTCTGCTTGTAGTGGTCCCAGTGGCCGCTCACCTTCCAGAGTGCGTTGCTAACGAGCGCTGGCGTGCTGATCTCGATGTACCCGCCCTTCGCGAGCTCCCCACGCATGAACTCGATCAGCAGGTTCCTCAGCTTCAGGCCCTTGTTGTGCCAGTAGACCATCCCAGGCGATGTCTCTTGGAAGCTGAACAGGTCTAGCCTTTCGCCGATGATGCGGTGGTCGGTCTCGGGGAGGCCTGCGAAGTCGCTCTTCTTGATCCGCGCGAAGAGCTGGTCCTCTGTCATCTCTTGTTGCGGCTTCCTCTCGTGTGCGGGCGCGACCTCAGCCTTTGGCGGCGCTGCACCTGGGGCCGCGGACGAGTAGATGCGCGACTGCTCTGCGAGCGGGTGCCCCTTCACCTTGATCTGGAACGCCTTGTTCCACCCGAACGGGGCGCGATATGTCTCCAGCCCGGACTCTCTAGCGAGAGCCTCCATCTTCTTGAGCACCTCCAGAGCGTCCTTCGGGCGCGCAAGGTTCTGGCTGAGGTGCGCGTAAGGGTAGATGATTATCCTCTTGACCTTGAGCTTCTCAAGAAACGATTTTGTCCCCTCGACGGCTTTCTTCACGACCTCGTCATCATCTCCCGGCTCGACGCTCACGAAGAGCGCGACGAGCTCCTCGTATCGCTGCTTCTTCTTGTCAGGGATCTCCTCTGCCGCGGAGATCTCCTTGCCGATCGGCTCGTATTCTATGAAGTCAAGGTGCTGCTGCAGTATCCTCATTGTTGGTCGCCGACGTCTTCCCTAGCCCCATCTGGCCCTTTGCATGTCCCTGTCCTTCTTCGTCGCCTTCTTCCAGGCCTTGTAGTGGTCGTGACAGAGGTAGACACGCCTTCCGTCCCCTCCGGCCGCGAGCCCGCTTCCAGCAAGCTGGTCCCTGCCTACGGACCTCTCACTGGGGTTCTTGCAGCCTGTCACCGAGCACGCGACGCCCTTCTCGACCTTGCCCATCCTGAAACCGGGCTCGCGAGTCCATATTTATAGCATATTCCTGGAACGGGCCAACCGTTTCCGGATGCCACTAGTCGTTACTGGCGTGCCGACAAGCGGGAGGGCGGCGTAAGGTTGCTCGACCGGCTCAGAGGCTCGCTTAGCAAGGTCCTAGGGTCGATGGGTTTGACCGCCTCCAAGGTGCTACCCAGCCCGACCGCATGGACGCTCATCGGCCTGCTCTTTTCGGTCTTGGCGTTCATCTACTACAGCGGAGGACAGCCCTTCGCTGCCGGCCTGATGGTGATCCTCTCGGGATTCTTCGACGTGCTAGACGGAGCAGTCGCGCGCGCCACCGGCAAGACCAGCCCCCGAGGGGCCTTTCTCGACTCGACGCTAGACCGGGTCTCCGAGCTGCTCATCTACCTGGGGATCCTCCTTGGGAGCTATACCAGCCCTCTCTTCGTGTTGCTCGCGCTCGCGTTCAGCCTTCTCGTCAGCTATACGCGAGCGAAAGGCGATGCGCTGGGGGTGAACCTCGCGGGGATAGGCATCGGAGAAAGGAGCGAGAGGCTGGTGGTGCTCATCGTGACCTCGCTGCTCTCGATCGTAGTGGTGGGCGTCCTGATCGTCGTGGTCATCGCGTTCCTGACCATCATCCACAGGACGATAAAGGTGAGCTCAGCGCTAGGCCGTGCCCAAAAGGCGGCAGCCATGGCGCAGACGCCCGCGTCACCCTGAGGAGCGGACCTCCGCTATCCTGGCCCTCAGTAGGTATTGCGTCTTTCTGACTTGGCCCTGACGTTCACGATGCCGTAGTGCACCGAGCACGATATGCAGTAGTATCTCACCGTAGTGGGCGCCGCTATGTAGGCACCTGCCGCTCTCAGCTCCCTCGCTAGGAGGGGCTCGACCATGCTGAGCCTCGTCGTGACCTTCTTCGCCTTGTCTCTCGGGACGTGCGCGCCGCAGTTGCTGCACGAAATGAAACCTGAGCTGCCCTTGCCGCCCTTCGACCGTCCGCGGCTCTTCCGCTTCTTTGTCATCCTAGATACCGAGAAAGCGCCCCGGGGGCCTGTTTAAAAGGTTGGGGCGCGCCGACTGGGAAAGGCTGCCTTCTGGAAAGCTTGGATACCCCGGCCGCAGAAAGGGGAGTCCTGGGCCTTGGTCGTGGCGCTATCTGATGTCCTGGAACGTGAATATCACGAACGCTGCCACCAGCGAGATCCCTACCCACATTGCCGCCACGCCGTATAGGACGGGCAGCGCGCTGTTTGTGAACAAGATTTGCATGGCCACCCCCGTGGCCCCTATATCCTGAATGCCCGATCCTGGGATCTGCATCACCGCCACCAGCCTGCTGACCTCGACTGGGTTCAGGAAAATCCAAGGCAGGAGTGCCCCGTACTCACCGGCCCGGGAGAGGACTGAGATCTGACCGAGCGCCGAAGCGGCGGCGTATGTCAGGAGGAACCAGATGAGTATCGCCAAGCTGTGCGCGGTCAGCCTCCTCCTCGACACCGTCGCGATCACGAGGGAGACTCCCACCATGGTCGCGTTTAGGATGCACGCCGCCAACGTGACATACAACAGCCCTGTAGCGCCGGCTGTGAACCGGAATTCGATGAGGGCTGCCGAGCCGAAACCGAGCGCTATGATGCTGGTGGTGGCGAGGAGGAGCCCAAGCGCCCTTGCCGCAAGGAACTTGCCCCTCGATATCGGAGTTGAGAGCATGTATTGGAGGGCTCCCGACTCCCTCTCCTCGACGATGCTTACGGCCCCCAGGGGCAGGGCCAGTAGGGGCATCAACGCGAACGAGGTGTTGATCAGCGTCGCCATAAACGCAGACACATAGTTCCCGGGGAGCAGGTGCATCAGCTGAAGCAAGACGAAAGGCAGGTTGAAGGCGAAGAAGAAGAAGACGATGGTGAACATGAGCAGCCACTTCGACCTGAGCGTCACCTTGAACGTCTGCACGGAAAGCGCCCAGAGGGCGCCGCTCATGCTGTGGGCGCACCCCCACAAGGACCGGTGACGTCGCCCATCTGCCTCCTCCAACTCTTCGGTCAACTGGATAAGCTTTCCGAGTTTTGGTTCGAGCACTTCAAGGCCCTCGATGTCTGACGACCTCTCTCTGATTCTTCGAGCAAGTCTTAAGACGCTTCCAGAATGGAGTGGCTGGAGCCGGGTTGAATGTCCTCGTCGCGGGTTTCATCACTATCGACAGGATCGACCTGGCCCAGCGGCAGATCACCTCCATAGGGGGCCCGCCCTGCTACGCCGGGCTCCTCTGTGCTCGGTTCGGCTTCGACGTCATGCCGCTCACGAAGGTCGGGCCAGACTTTCCCGACGAGCAGATAGTCTGGCTCGCGCGCAACGGGCTCCAGCTACGGGCGATGGACCGGAGCAGCGCCAAGAAGACCACCCGCTTCAAGCTCGTCATCAAGGGAAGCGAGAGGGTCCTGTATCTCGTCGAGAGATGCGAGGATCTCACAGTCGAGCAGGTCCCTGACAAGCAGTTCAATGCCTCCCTCATCAGCCCCCTCGCTCACGAGATTTCAATTCAAGTCTTCGAGGAGGTGCGGAAGAGGTCGGACTTTTGCTTCCTCGACCCGCAAGGGTTCGTCAGGATGTTCGACGCCTCGGGGAGGGTGGTCGTCGACAGCTGGAACGACGACAAGGTCCTTGGGAACGTCGATGCCCTGAAGATGGACCTCGAGGAGGCTAACGCGTTGACCGGGACGACGAACGGGAAGGCAGCCCTCGTCAAGCTCTCGAAGAAGGTCCGCAAGGCGGTCGTGACCCGAGGGAGCGACCCCGCCCTCGTCCTGGAGGGAAACAAGATCTCTCAGGTGGAGGTCCCGAAGGTCAAGGACTTGGACAGCACCGGGGCTGGAGACATATTCGCCGGGGCCCTCATCAGCTGCTTCCTTCGCTCAAGGGATTTCCTCTGGTCGTGCTGCTTCGGCATCGCCGCCTCCTCCATGTCTCTGAACTCGATAGCGCTGGGCAAGATCGAGCTCCCCCACAGCGTCGACCAGCAAGCGAGGAAGCTCTACAGCTCGGCCACGACGGTCGAGACCATCTGAACTAGTAGGCCTTTGCCAGGTAGGCAAGTTCCACGCCCTTCTCTCCGCACCATGTGCAGGTAAGCGCGTGCGGCTCCTCGACATCTGCCCTCTTTCCGCGTACCTCGTAGCCGCCTGTCTTGACTTTGATGTCTGCCCCGCAGACCTCCCTCCCGCAGAACGTGAACTTGATGAAGCCCCCCGCCCCCTTGGTCTGCGCCAATAGATCGTCTTTCGTAGACGCCTCATGGATGTTGGAGTTGAGCCACTCCCATGACCTTCTAGAGAGCTCTGCGAGGATCTCCTTCTCGAGCGAGGCGAGCCTTGGCAGGAGCGAGTCCTCCGGGACGCTCTCCCTTTTCCTGAGGTCCCTTCTCGTGACCGTCAAGAGCTTGCTCTCGACCTCCTTCGGGCCTATTTCCACCCTCACAGGAGTCCCCAGCATCTCCCAGTGGTAGAACTTCTCGCCCGCGGTCTCTCCCCCATCATCCAGCTTCACCCTGTACCCTGCCTTTGCGATTTTTTCGGTAACGCTGCGGGCGTACTCGACCAGGGCCGGCTCGTTCCTGATTGGGAGGACGACCACCTGGACGCTCGCTGCCTTGAACGGGAGGACCATCCCGTATTCGTCCCCGTGCACTGACACCACGAGAGCGGCGATCCTCGAGACGCCCGGACCGAAGCACGTCGACTCGGGGATGGCCTTCTCTCCCTTTGGCGACAGGAACGTGACCCCGAATGGTTTTGTGAACCGCTGGCCCAGGAGGTGCGTCGTAGCCGACTGCAGGACCTGCTTGTCTGGGAGGGGGACGTCGTAGGCGAGGGTCCTCTCGGCGCCCGGGAACCTGTCGAACGGTTCCCTCTCGATCACCAGAAATGGGAGGGCGAACTCCTCGAACGTCTTCCTGGTGGTCTCAAGGTCCTCTAGCAGTTGAGATTCGGCTTCCTGCCTCGTCGAGAAGACGTCATGCGACTCTATCCAGAGGAACTCCCTCCCCCTGAAGAGCGGCCTTGTGGCCTTCGTCTCATAGCGGTAGACAGCGCACGATTGGAAGGCCTTGAACGGGAGGTCCCTGTAGCTGCGGATCCAGAGCGCGTACATCGGGTAGATCGCCGTCTCCGAGGTGGGCCTGATGAACAACCTCTCGTCCAAGGCCTCTGTCGCAGACCTCTCCACGAAGAACACCTCCTTCTCAAAACCCTTCACGTGCTCCTTCTCGACGAGCAGGTTCTTGTAAGAGATCAGCAGCGGGAAGAGCATCGCCCTGTGCCCGTCCGCGATGAGGTGGCGCTCGAGCGTCTCGTAGATCTCTCTGACGATGTGCATGAGGTTCGGCCTGTAGACGACGAAGCCCTTCACCCCGTACCTCACGTCCGCGAGCTCCGCCTTCTCGGAGACTTGGTCATACCACTCGCCGAACTGCTTGAACTTGTCGGGCAGGGTGGCCTTCGGCATCGGATTCCGTGCGCCCGCGCCTCGGATGAGATTTAAGGCTTAGGCGCGTTGAAAACGCAAGTTTCCGCTCGCGTGAGACCAGTCTCAGAGGCCCAGAAGACTGGTCGCTATCACCGTCGTGCCGATGATGATGAAAACGGCGATGGAGAGGTACTTGATCCTCTTCGGAGAGAGCAGCTTTCCCAGCTTGTTGCCCAGCGTGGTCTCGACCGCGGTCGCTGCCACCAGGCCGATCACGGCCCCTGAGAAGACCACCAAGACGTCCTGGAACCGCGCCAGAAAGACGACCGTAATCAACTCGGTGGCGTCGCCGGCGAGGTCGAGCGCGATGAGTGAGATCACGGCAGGGATGAAGATCGACCACGCGCCTCTCCCGCGCTTGGCGAGGAGTTTCTCCTCCCTCTCATCCATGTCGTGCTCCTCGCTGGAAAAGCGGTAGTATTCCCACCCCGCATAGGCTAGCATTATGGCGCCGCCAGCTAGTTTGATGGCTATCACCGGGACAAGCGTGATCAGCAACGACCCAACGAGGACGATTATCGCCGAGCTGATCGTGAATGCTATCGATCCGGCAGCGAAGACGACCATGGCCTTCGTCTTCGTAGCTAGAGCGAGCAGAAAGAGCGCGTCCTTGTCGGTGAGTTCAGCTACGAACATGGTCCCGATTATCGTCACGAGCGCGGCGAGGATCGCGGATTGGTCCAGAATCAGGCAGCCCCTCCTTCTACCAGCGAGTGGCGCCAGGCAGTCAACGTTGTCCCGGGGACACCTCGTCTGCGGTTCGCGTAAAGGCTTTCGCGGCAGTCCCCAAGGAAGAGTGATATCTGCCCCGGACGGGTGCCATGACGAGATACCCGCTTGGGCAGGTTAGCGATAGGCTTCCAGGGAGAGCACGGCGCCTACAGCGAGGAGGCCATCTACAAGCAGTTCGGAAAGGATGTGAAGACCGTCCCGACGGTGAGCATTCACGAGGTCTTCAACCTCACAGAGGCCGGTGCCGTCGACCTTGGGGTCGTGCCCGTCGAGAACTCCGTAGAGGGGAGCATCAATGAGACCTACGACATGCTCCTGTCCTCCAACCTTACCGTGGTGGGAGAGGTGGTCCTGCGCGTCGTCCACTGCCTGATCGGCCTGCAGACCGCCAGCATGAAGGGGATCAAGACGGTCTACTCTCACCCGCAGGCTCTCGCCCAGTGCCGCAACTTTGTAAAGTCCCTCGGAGTCGAGCCTCGCATCACCTACGACACCGCCGGAAGCGCGAAGATGATCAAGGAACAGAACCTCAAGGGCGCAGCTGCGATTGCCGGTGAGAGGGCAGCCGAGATCTACGGCCTCAAGGTGCTGAAGAAGGGGATCGAGGACTATTCGACGAACTCGACGAGGTTCCTAATCGTCTCGAGAGAGGGAGGAAATGGGCCCACCCGCGCGGGGAGCGCCAAGACCCGCCGCGGCGGGATTAGTCTCGGCAGCAAGACGTCGCTAATATTCGCCGTCCCACACACGCCAGGCTCGCTCTACCACGCTCTCGAAGTCTTCGCGAGGGAGAAGATCAATCTCACCAAGATAGAGTCGCGGCCGACCAAGGAGCGCCCATGGGAGTACTTCTTCTTCGTGGACATCCAGGGGCACAGGACGGACCCGAAGGTGGCCAGGGTCCTCTCCGAGCTCGCGAAGAAGACGGCCTTCCTCAAGGTCCTTGGCTCCTATCCACGCTCCAAGGCAGATCGCTCCTGATGCCTGACGCCGGCCTCGTTCCCCAAGACGACTCTCTCTCACTCATCTCGACTGAGGTCAAGCAATGCACGAAGTGCCCGCTCTCGCTCACCCGGACCAACGCCGTCCCAGGGGAGGGCCCGCCCGATGCACCGGTGTTCCTCATCGGCGAGGGCCCGGGCAGGAACGAGGACCAGCAAGGGAAGCCCTTCGTCGGGGCGGCCGGAAAGCAGCTTGAGGCGCTCTTGATGGAGGCCGGCCTGAGCCGCGACCACGTTTACATCACCAACGTCGTGAAATGCCGTCCTCCGGAGAACCGGAGACCGACACNNAGGCTGAGGCCTGCCATCCCTACCTTGACCGGCAGCTCGTGCTCGTGCGGCCGAAGGTCGTCGTCCTGCTGGGCGACACCGCGCTCAAGGAATTCCTTCCGGGTGAGGGCCTCTCGACCGCCCACGGCAAAGTCCACAAGAAGGGAGGCCTAGAGCTCTTCCCGACCTATCATCCTGCCGCCATGATCTACAATAGGGGTCTCGAGCGCGTGATCAGGGAAGACTTCAAGGCCTTGGGCGAGCTCTTGCGAGATTACGAGACGAAACGCTGACTTATTCCTTCTTGTTGCGAAGAAGGAGGAAGGCAGCTGCAAGCAGCAGGATCAGGCCGACCCNNAGCCCAACTCATAGATCGCAGCAGGCGACGCGATGAGCAGGAGGACCACCAAGAGGTTCTTCATGTTGGCACCCTGCAACCTCACAGACGGCAGGATGACGAAGCTAAGGAAAACGAGGAGCGCCGGGAAGACGAGCGGATACCTTCCGTCGAGCAGGTTGAAGAGCGTCACTCCGGGGCTAAAGTCAGCTGCGTACCAGGCCGAGAGGAGCGAGAGGACGATGGAGACGACCGCGACGGTCTGGAGCCTCTTGCTGAGGATCCCGGTCGCGGCCTTCCTCCTTTCGGGAGGCTCCGCGTTGAAGTCGATGACCGCGGCGAGGGAGACGGCGGCGAAGCCTGCCAAGAAGAGGTATGGGTTCTGCGTGACCTCGAGAAACACAAGTTGCGGAAGAATCACCGAGAATCCCGCTCCTGACCAGAAATAGAGCGCGGCTACGAAGCTCAGGATGAAGGGCGCCGCGTACAGGAGCAGCGCGATGTCTCCGTTCCTGTCAGCCTTGGTCCCGCTCATCAGTGTCTCCCCGCGCGTCCAAAGCCGGGTTAAAACTCTTCTCTTGGTCAGCTCCGCCAACACGGCCTGCAACTGCCTCGCCGAGCTTCCTTCCGAATACCAGGTATGCGGTGTGCGCCACCATGAACATGGAAGGCCTCGTCATCCCAGGCCTGGCCTCGATGTTGCGCGCAATCAGCCNNTTCATGGAGGGTCTGGACCAGTTTCTCCGCCTGGTTCATCGTTGGGCATATCGCCGCGAGCATCGCCGACGGAGCGAGCGCCTCCCTTACCGGCTTCACGAGCTCCCACGGGTCTCCCATGTCAATGAGAGCCGCGTCGAGGTCTCGCTCCTCCACGCCTAGCTTTGCGTCCCGCAGCTTCAGGGTGACGTTCTTCGAGAGACCAAACCTCTCCAGGTTCCTCCTCGCCCCTGTCTGGAACTCCTCATTGATGTCGTAGCTGTAGACGCGCCCCTCAGGGGCCGCGTAATACGCCAGTGCGGCGGTCGCCGCCCCACTCCCGGTGCCGGCCTCAAACACCTTGCTTCCAGAATGGACGCCCAACTTGACGACAATCATGCCGATGTCCTTAGGGTAGATGACCTGAGTCCTCCTCGAGAACTTCATCACAATGTCCTCGAGGGTTGGCTTGAGTATCATCAGCTCGTCGTTCATAGTCGTATTGACCCTGATCCCATAATCCTTCCCCACGAGCGCGGAGCAGTCAAGAATCCCTAGGTGCGTGTGGAGCTTCGGCGTCTCCGAAGGACGGACGAGCCACTTCCTCCTCTTGTCCCTGTAGACGAGTATGAAGGAGTCCGCCTGAATCTTGTCCATGTTTCTTCTGGGCGGCCTTCCGCTAACGTTTATATTATTTCGGCATATAACACTAACAATAGAGTCCAGGGCGCTACTTTCGGTCCTAGAGTCCTCCATTTCGTATATTCTCTTTTAATCATTCAGAATGTCCATCGCTGAACGATTCCTCAAAGTCTCCGAGGTCGCTACTCTCCTGAATGTGGGCCAGTCGACGGTGTGGCTCTGGGTAAGGGAGGGCAGGATCAAGGCCGTCAGGCTCCCAATGGCTCCAGGGAAGAAGAGAGCCGCGATTCGAATCCCCTCGAGCGAGGTGTTCAAGATCCTGGCGACAGTCGAGCCGAAGGCGAACCAGGGGTTCTAGTATGCCTTAGATTAGGGGAGCCCGACTCCGCTTGCTCCAGTTGCTCCTACCTTAACATCATTACGCTATTAATATGGCGACAATTAACGCGCGTGAAGAACCAAAGATTGCTGGTATAGAGGTCATCAGGAAGGCAGGCGTCAATGTGGAGAAGCTGATCGATAAATTGGTGAGGGGTGTGGGTTCGGAACTCATGACCTACTACTATTACACGATCCTTCGCATGCATCTCACAGGTTTGGAAGGTGAGGGCCTCAAGGAGATAGCGGAAGATGCGAGACTCGAAGACAGGATGCATTTCGAGCTCATGACGCCGCGACTCTACGAGCTTGGAGGGAGGCTTCCGAGTGACATCAGGAAGTTCGCGGATAATGCTTCTTGCCCCGACGCTTTCCTGCCAGACGACTGGGAGGATCCCAAGGCGATCCTGAAGGTGCTGCTGGAAGCAGAACAGTGCGCGATAAGAACATGGGCCGAGGTGTGCGACATGACGATTGGGAAGGATCCAAGGACCTATGACCTCGCACAAAGGATATTGACCGAAGAAGTGGAGCACGAGGCGTGGTTCCTGGAGCTGCTCTATGGGCGCCCATCTGGACACTTTAGGCGCAGATTCCCCGGCGAAGGTCCTCGGTCTTCACAGTAAGGATGGATACCCCGTAGTTTCGTGATTTTTTTTTATCGAATTCATCCGAAATCGAGCGGGTGAACGGGGAAGAACAATATGAAAAGAGGCAACGGCAGCTACCAGCCACAGCAACGTAAGGCATCGTTCCACCCCATATTTCCGTTTGGGACGAGGGTAATGACCCGAGGATTGCCAAGTGCCAGTCTGCGGTTGAAGAACGTCTCGGCGTAGACCCTCTGTACCGTCGAACGGCCCGAACCGACGCCAAAATCTCCTCAGAACATGTGTCTTGACAAGGGATACGATTTCCCCGAGATAGACGAGCTCGTAGAGGAGTGGGGATACTCGGGCCACATCGCGAGGAGAGGCGTCGACCATTCCAGGAGGAAGAGGATTCCTGGATATCGGGCGAGAAGGTGGGTCGTCGAGAGGACACACTCTTGGCTGAAACAGGTTCAGGAGGCTTCTCATCAGATGGGAGGAGAAGAAAAAGAACTGGGTCGCATGATACAGCTCGCATATGAATGGATAGCCTGACGCTCATCTGGGTTCTTCGGCAAGTAATGGCTAAATAGCCAATCCCGAAATCCGTCTTGTGTTCCTAAAAAGGAGTGCTCTAGCGCCTCTCGCCATCGCCGTTATTGTGATTGTTATCGTAGGAGTTGCTGCCGTCGGTGCGTACGCCGTTCTTTCTTCCTCCACGACCAGTTCTTCGACCAGTTCATCGGGTGTCGTGACGACAACAACCACAACATCGAAAACGCCATCGTCCTCTTCCTCCTCAACCTCGACCACCACCTCCAAGTCGTCTGCCTCGACCACGAGCACTTCGACTCCGACTACAACGAGTCCGATCTCAACGACAACGACCAGCACAACCACTACAACCAGCACAACTTCAACGAGTACTACTTCAACCACAACCTCTACAACCGCTAGCACAACAACTACATCGAGCTCAACGACAACAACAGGTGCAACTCTGGCACCGGTAAATCTTGGAACAGCCGGCAATTTCGTGATCCTGTCAAAATCAGGAATCTCGGCCAGCGGGACCACTTCAATTACTGGGGATATTGGAGTTAGTCCGATCGGCAACACCGGCATCACTGGATTTGGGTTAATACTGGATTCCTCGGGTACGTTTGCGACATCATCTCTGGTGACCGGGAAAGTATACGCGGCCAACTATGCGGCTCCCACTCCGGCTAAGATGACCACGGCCGTGGGTGACATGCAGACCGCTTACACCGACGCCGCGGGACGCACAAACCCTACTGCTACCGGGCTGGGCGCCGGAGACATCAGCGGGATGACCCTCACTCCCGGCCTCTACAAGTGGGGGACCGGGGTTTCGATAAACGGCGGCCTCACGCTCAACTGTCAGGGCAACGCGAACGCCGTCTTCATCT
>PLCG01000061.1 GCA_003135575.1 Nitrososphaerota archaeon | reverse complement strand
TACGATCACAGGGTATATGCGAGCTACTGGGCGCCTTGTTTCGCCACGGCTTGCACCAACCCGATGGCGCCATGCGGTAGCTCATGCACCGGCCCAGGCGCGGCCATGTATGTGACCCTATATGATGCGAACGGAAAGGCTGTCGCGACGGGATTTGCCGACGAGAACGGCCACACCTTTACAGGCTTGACGGCGGGCGCAACGTACTATCTCTATCCCTCGGACTGCGACCTTTGCCATGGGTCGACCCACGACGTGCTCTTTAGCTACTGGGGGACTGGCGGGAATACTCGGCCGTTGCCAGTCGTTGCGAACGGCGGCTTCCATGATGCCTGGTACATTTGCACGAACGGATGCGGCGGGGTCTAGATAGAAGCTGCCTGCGCCTGCGCTCGAGGTGCGATAGGGCGAGGTCAGCGCTACTATGGAAACCACTCCGTTCCTCGAGAGGCCGAGGTCGGGGGAAAGGCCTTTTTTCACCTCGTCGCCGTCCAGGATCTCCACCCGCATCTCGTGCTCCTTCTCCAGCTTCGTCTTCAGGACGCCTTCGAGCTTCTCCTTCTGGGTCTGCGAGGATGCGCTCGAAAAACATCTGCGATTCAAGAGAGCATTGCTGCATCTTCAATGTGGGCAAAGTCCGGGTCCCCGGTCAACACCTTCCCCCCGAGCTTTCTTGCCGCCGAGAGGACGAACGCGTCAGCCAGCCCAAAGCTTGGCTGCTTTGCCCTTATCTCGGCGTGGAGGAGGCCGACCTCCTTCGAGTCGACCTCGCTTATCGTGAATATCCTTGAGTTGGTCACTATCGCCCGCCAGGCCGCGTTCGTGTCCTTCTCCTTTCTTCGCACTTTCGACATTATCTCAACCAGAGATAGGACGTGCGTGAATATCTCGTTCTTCTCATCTGCGATGCTTTCTCGCACCTTCTCGCCAAGGATGCTTCCCTCGAGATACTCCAGCCAAGCCCACGAATCCACCACGAACCTAGTCATGGGCGTCTAGCTCGTCTTCCTTGGAGAAGCTCCCGACGCCCTTCTCGGATACCCTGTATTGCATTTATATACAATCGCTGTATAGACATGTCCATGCCAGTAGTGACTGTGAGGGTGGACGACGACCTCAAAAGGAAGATGGAGGAGTTCAGGGGAGTCAACTGGAGCGAGGTCACCAGAGCAGCCATAGAGGAGAAGATTAGGGAAATCGAGCTGTGGAGGCCCATTGACCCCGAAGCTCTTCGGAAGGCGTCGCAAAGGACCGATGCGCTCAGGCGGAAGATCGAAGGGTGGGAAAGCACGGTCGAGATAAGGAGATGGCGCGACAACGCCGGAACGAAAGGCAGTCACAGCCGCGGTGATTGACGCCTCTGTAATCGTGAAGTGGTTCGTCGAAGAGGACCACTCCAAAATCGCTTTGAGGCTGAGGGACGACTACGTCTCGCTCAAGCTAAAAGTCATAGTCCCGCAGATCGCGGTCTACGAAGTCCTCAACGCCCTCAAGTACTCTCATGGATTCGGGACGAAAGACCTGATCGAAGTGGCGGACACGCTCCGGGGATATCAGCTGATAGAGGACCCATTGGAACCCACGCTCGCGAAGGAGACGATCAAGCTGGCCATGGATGGAGGGGTGACCATCTATGATGCGGTCTACGTCGCAATCGGCGAGGTAAGGAAGCTCGTCGTGTACACCGCAGATGAGGTCCTTTTGAGAAAGCTTTCGATTAATCCCTTCCTGCGCCACATCAAGGAATATTCGAGAGACGAAGAGGTAGAGACCAAGGAAGACGATTGACACATGCTCACTCGTTTGCGCCGCCTTTGGAGCTCCTGGATGACCATCGCCGCGCTCGAATCCGGCCGGCCCTTTCCCGTCTCCACGACGACGTGCCCCGTCGACTGGTTCGTCCCACTGGCGTGGGAAGTTTGGGCTTTCCGCATAGCGGTCCGGCTTAGGCTGTAGAGCGGACAAGACTGTCGCCTAATGACGGGCAAGGACCGAGCGTCCTCATCATCCCTGACGCTTGTCCTTTGTTCGGCAGAAGAGGCTCAGATAGCTTAAGAACCGATGGAGGCGACTTTCATGCAACATTGAAGGTGGCAATCCTCACGCGAGACTACCCGCCTGCGATCGGAGGCGTTGCCACCCATGTTGAGGGACTCGCAAAAGCGCTGCGGCGGTTGGGCGTTGAAGCGGACCTTTACGTGGGCTCCAACGACGTGAAGACCCTCCTTATGCCGTTCGACATGCCTCTCAAGAAATACGATATCGTCCATGTCCAAAGCCTCCCGTACGGGGCGTTCGTGATCGGAGTTCCGCTCGTCGTCACGGTCCACTCACCTGTCCTCGAGGAGTTTGCCCACTACCGCAACTCTTTGAAGATGGCCTCGATCCCTGCCATCGCGCTAGAGAAGGTCTCCCTCTCAAGGGCGAGAGCAGTGCTAGCCGTGAGCAACCAAAGCCGTTCGGACCTCCAGGGCAAGTACGGCCTGGAGCCCGAAAGTGTCGAGGTAATCGGCAACGGTGTCGACTGCGAGAGGTTCTCCGGGCGCCGCGACTCGACCGACCCCGTCATTGAGAAGAGGATACTTGTCGTCTCGAGGTTAGAGCCGCGCAAGAACGTGAAGGAGGCGATAGAGGCGGTGGCGGAATTGCCTCGAGGGTCCTGCCTGCTCGATATCGCGGGTGACGGCTCCGAAAGGGCTTCGCTTGAGNNGCTCTACGCGACCTCGGCCATCTTCTTGACGACGAGCACCTCAGAAGGATTCGGCCTCTCCCTTCTAGAGGCCATGTCGTCAGAATGCGCGTGTGTCGCCTCAGACCTGCCTACCCACAGGGCTCTCATCGAGCACGGCGTGACTGGGATGGTTTACAAGGACAGAGCGGAGTTGGTCTCAACCCTCAGAGAGCTTCTCGCCTCTCCGGAAGAGGTGCAACGAATGGGCGCTGCAGCGAGGAAGGCGGCGAGTGGGCACACTTGGGAAAAGGTCGGCCAGAGGGTCGTTGAGGCATACGAGCGCGTGACACGTGAGTCGAGGTAACAATTCGGCTAACTGTCGCCGATGATTGGCTCTTGGAGCAGAGCATCGCCCCGAGGCAAGCCGTTTCCTCAGAGTGCTAAGGCGTGCCAGGGAAGCCAGCTACGGATGGCAGAGAAAGGCAAGAGACTAACTTCGAAGCAGGCTCAGAGTTTCGTCTACGCAGACTAAATCGCGGAGTACTTAGTGGAGGCCAACCAAGAGTTTGCGTCGCCTTTGGCGCTCTTGAATGACGAGCGCCGCGCTCGCCTCTGGGCCGCCCTTCTCTGTGTCCACGACGACGTCAACGTCGGTCGGCTCCTCGCAGATAAAGCCGTCTCACGCATCCTTTCAGTGCCCCAGGGTGCGGCGAGACGATATTGGGTATCCTAAGCCTTCTCCGTCCTGATCCCAAGTTTCTTTGCCGCGCTCATTTGTCTATCGTCGCGCGTGAGAAGCCCGGCGTCCTGATGCTTTGCGACCAAAATGTAGAGCAAATCGTAGATTGCAAGGTCGCCTGAAGTGGCCCTGTCAAAGGCCTCGGAAACCAACTCGACGTCTAGGGGCACCATTTCGATGTTGTTCTTGGAGAGCTCCAACATCGCCTTTAGCGCCGACCGCGCGGTTTTTTCATCAACTATTCCTCTTCTCGTTGCAACGACTATCGCATTGGCCGACTCGGCTCTGATTAACTCGATGCTCGTCAACCCTTCCGCTAAATGCTCTTTCAACCTTGCTCTGTCGAGTCCCGTCTCGTTCAGACAATACGCGACTAGGGCGGACGCATCAATGACTGTCATCGCGGTCTTCTCTCACGAGTCGCGCGGCTGTCCCTCGTTCGACGTGTGGGATGTTCCCGAGGATTTTCTCGACGCGTTCGAGGGCTTCCTCGCGCTTCGCCTGCTCGAGCCTTGCTTCGATAAAGCTCCTGATTTCGGATGGCCATTCGACCTTACCTCTCGTCTCTTCCATCTCTTTCTTTGTCTTGCTCGAAACCTTGACGCTGACTACCGACCTGATCGCTCCAATCCTTTGGATGCAAATGGTTTACCTTTGAGATAAACCTTTTGGAATACCATTTGGTCTATCTATTGGAGATGGTCGCTTGATTTGTCGAAGCATCCATTCAAAAGGCGCCCAGCATCACCATGCGAGCTTGACTGCCGCTGCGCTCGAATCCGGCCGCCCTTGAGTAGAGCACACCTATCCCGCGAGCCTTCAAACGAAGCACGGCCATTTCTCGAGTCCAGCAAGATTTAGTATCCGCGCGCCTTCGATGCCACGTGCGTGACAGGTGGAGCTCCTGGATGACCAGCGCCGCGCTCGCGTCAGGGCGGCCCTTATCGGTCTCGACCACGATGTCCGCGTCGACTTCGCCATCATAACCGGCTCCGGTGCGCCAGCGCTAGACTCTTCAAAGGGAAGCCCTGAACACGACCGAGTTGACGGATGGTCGGGGTTAACGAGTCGTGATATCTGCAGGGGTGAGTACGAGAAGGCCGCTTACCCTCTCCAGATGCCTGCGGTTGTTCGTCAGGAGCGCTCGCCCGCTTGAGGTTGACACGCAGCCGATGAAGAGGTCTCGAGGGTCGATGGCCAAGCCCCTTCGCTCAAGGTCGGCGAGAAGCTCGCCAGCCTTCTCCATCGACACATCGTCAAGCTCCAAAAGGTCGAGGGTGGACAGGAAGCCCTTGACAGACGCGAGGTTGCCCCGCACTTGCTGGGATTTGTACGCCCCATGATAGAGTTCGAAAGCATTGATCATCGTAGTGGCCAGATCACATCTTTCCTGAAGATAGCTCATGAGATCAGGGTCCTTGCTCCTTCCCCTAAGGTGTCCGACCATCACGTCCGTGTCTAAGACGAGTCTTTTCGGGGGTTCCATCTTGACCAAAACTCGCCCAACTCCTCTGATACTGAGCGCGCCTCTTCATCGCTCATGGAGAAGGTCGCGAAAAAGTCGGAGGGCTTCACCTCGCTCTCTTTCATCATGATGCTGAGCGCTTCGTCCACTGAGACGGGCCGTTTGAGCCTGCTTCGGAGGGTCCCTGCGCGCTTGTTGAGCTTTTCATAGTTCTTTTCGCTGACCTTGACCGTTGCCATAGTAACTTAGTTACCTAATCACTATTTAAGCGGATATGTTCCCCGCTCGTATCGTGTCAAAGGATTAGAAGCTCCTCGCTTCTCATTGGGATGTAGAGGACGAGCGGCGTCGTGCCCGGACGCTTCGCCTCGGCCCTCGTGTAAGCCTGCTCGAAGCTTTTCCTTCCGCGACCTTCGCCACGCCGCTCCCACCCGGTGAGAGTTGGGTCAGAGCTTGAATTCTCGAGGGTCAACGCGCTTTATTCCTGCGACCCTGTCGTATACCTCATCGGTGGACATGATGGTCCTTTCTTCATCCTGGTTCAACGCTGTCGCTGCATACATGGCGTCGAAGAGACCAGGAACCTTGAATGACCTCATGATGGCCTGCGCCGCGAGAAGCACTTCGGTGGTCAGGGGAAGGATGGAGAGGCCTTTGATGGCAGCGATCTCGGCCTGCTTGCTAAGCACCGACGCTTTTTCGAACCCGAAATCCTCGAGGACATAATACAGCTCTACGAGGGCGACCGATGAAGTCTTTGCAGCCAGCCTCCCATCTTTGAGCCTCTCGAAGATCGGGTCCGCGTACTGCTTCAGCCAGTCGCTCTTCTTCGAGTAGGACACGATAAGGTCCGATTCGATGATCATCCTTGTCGCCTTCGTGCCAGGCGTTCTCGAACCTCCGACCTCAGCCTCTTCTCTGCGGTCTCTTTGGCGGTCCTGGTCGACTTGCTAATCTCGAACTCGATTGGTGAACTCGGTATCGGGATTACCATGTAAGAATCTCCCATGGGGATGACTAGCGCCTTGTCAGCTTGCACCCTCATCTCTTTGGGAATGGTCACTCTTCCTCTAGCGTCAATCTCCACGATGGACATACCCATTTTCACAGGAAATCCCCATATTTATCGATTGTGGGCTGAAATTGATATTTACCCTCCGGACATCTACGTAGTCTTTAAATATAGTTTACGTAAATCAAAGAGTCATGGTCAACCTCACGATTTCCCTCCCCGAAGAGACCGTGCGGAGGTTGAGGAAGGCGGTGGACGAGCGCTACGGCGGGAGGAAAGGCGCCCTTTCGGGGCTCATCAAGGATGCTCTGGAAGAGCGTATCAACTCGCTTGAGGCGGTCGAGTCCATTGCCTCGTTCAAGGCGCTGGACGCGGGGGGTCGCCTTGTCGCCGAAGGCGGAAGCCTTGACGTGCTCGCCTCCCGACTAGGAAAGAAGGGCGTCGATCCAAGAGCTGTCAGGATAGTCTCGTCGTCGCCGTTGCGACGGGTCGCGCGGGGCGGGCTGCGCGGGAAGCGCGCTTGAGCAGCTTCGTAGGCCTCACACCGACGATGCGGATAGTCCTCAGGAATCCGCTGCTCGGGAAGAGATACCCCGGCGAAGGCCACGAGGTGCTGGCCGTGGTCGACACCGGGTACGAGGGGTTCGTCGCCGTCCCAAATGACGTCTTCGTTTCGTTGTCATTCGGAGAGCTGCAGCTGGAGACGAGGCGGCTGGTCCTTGCGAACGGGGCCGTCCTCGAGGCGAAGGGAGCCTACGGCGCCTTCGAGGCCCCGCTGCTCTCGCTGGAGTCGGACGGGTTCGTAGAGACATACGACGGGCTCGGGGAGGTCCTCCTTGGAGTCGAGGCGCTTTCAAGGTCGAAGGTCCTCCTTGACTACTGCACCAGGGTACTCAGGATCGAGCCCTGCAGGTGACTGACGGAAGCAGGCTCAAAGCTCGCTGCGCCTTGTGGCCAACAGTTTTCCTGGAAGTATGGGGTGGGACTTTAAATATGGGAGAGAAATTAGGAAATGGTGAAAGAGNNGTCTGACTGGCGGGCAGAAAACCTCGGGGGGTCGGAGAACGAGGTGTACGTGATCAAGCGAAAAGACTACATCAAGATCGTGCCGAAGCGAGGCGCCGATCTGACGAAGTTCTTCGACCAGGTCGACCTAGACGTGGACGCGATAGGGGAGTGGGGCAAGTTCGAGAGACGTCGCGCGGAAAGGATGCGGCGTTGAGGTTCCTCGACTCAAACGTTTTCATTTACGCGTTCTACAAACCGAAAAGGCGGTTGGGCGCCACTGAGGAGTTGTTGAAGTCAGCTTCCAAGGCTATCGTCACCGACGTGAGTAAAGGTAACGAGTCAGTCGTCACGACTATTGTCCACGTCTCTGAGCTGGTCAATGTCCTGAAGCATGGAATGAGTCCGGGACAACTCGCAGAGGCGGTGAAGGGCGTTCTCGCGTCAGAGTACATCGAGGTCCTTCCCGTCGACAAGGATGATTATCTCTCTGCCACCGAATTAGGGAGGGAGCTCCAAGTGGATTCGAACGACGCGCTCGCGGTCCAAGTGATGCGGTCGAAGGGCTTGAAAGAGATTTATTCGTTTGACAAGGCCTTTGACAGACTCGAAGGCATCACGCGACTGCCGAAAATGCCCTCCCCTTGACTACTGCACCAGGGTGCTCAGGATCGAGCCTAGCGGGTGACTGACGGAAACAATGCTCAAAGCTCTCGGCGCGTTTGCAGCTCTTGGATGACGAGAGCGGCGTGGAGCCTCCTTACCAACCCTCAAGGCTCAGATCCTTGACACGGGCGAAGTGATGATGCGTCCCGTACTCCTCTGACGTCTCAGACCATTAGAGTAACCGGTTTCAGTTCAAAGCTTGCGTCGTCTTTGGAGCTCCTGAATTACCAGTGCCGCGCTGGCGTCAGGCCCGCCCTTCTCCGTCTCCACGACGATGTCCGCGTCAGTCGGCTCCTCGTAGGGGTCCTGTATGCCGGTCATGTTGGTGATCTCACCCTTCCTTGCCTTGGCGTAGAGCCCCTTGGGGTCTCTCATCTCGCACACCGCGAGCGATGCCTTCACGTAGACCTCCAAGAATCTCTCCGGGCCTATCACCTGCTTTGCGCTCTCACGCGACGTGCGGTAGGGCGAGATCAGGGCCACGATTGAGACGACTCCGTTCCTTGCGAGCAACTTCGAGACGAAGGAGACCCTCCAGGCGTGCTCCTCCCTGTCCTCCCTCGAAAGGCCGAGGTCGCGCGAGAGGCCCTTCCTTACCTCGTCGCCGTCTAGAATCTCCACTCGCATCCCATGCTCGTTTTCCAGCTTCGTCTTCAGGACGCCTGCGAGCGTGGACTTGCCCGAGCCGGGCAGGCCTGTCATCCATAGCGTGAACCCTTCCTTCGTTGCGTTTCCGTTCATCGACCCGCCCCCCTGAGAGGTTCCGGATTACCTTTTCCGCTGAGGCGTTTCGCGATCTCGCGACTACCCGTAGAGAGTTTCGTCGACCAGTTTGGCTGCGTCAGCGACGCCCCAGTCGTCGGGCTTGTGGAGCAGCTTCCAGGCCGGGTCTCGCTCGAGTGGGGGAATCCTCTTGAGTCTCTTCACGATCTCTGACCTGTTCTCCATTGAAAAGTCCAACATGATTCCCATCGCCTGCTGTAGGGTGACCTTGAGCCCTTCCTCGATGATGAGAGTCGCGATGAACCTCTCCAGGGTTCTCTGCCTGTTGCTGTTGATCTTGACGGACCGGGCCATGGGTGTAGAATGCTACTCTTACACTTTCATGATTTTGGTCTCGGCTCGCTTGTGGGGGCGCTACAATGCAGCGCCTATCGTCTTCCCGTTGAATCCCGCGCCCTTCGGGTCGACACCGAGAAGCTTCAGGAGCGTCGGCGCCATCTCCTCCGCCTTCGCGCCCTTCACCTCGCGCCCCTTGAGGTCGCGCCCGGGCTCGTGCATCATGAATATCCCATCCATCGAGTGGACCGAGTCGTCAGGCCCCGTGTCATTCTCGAAGAGATACAAGGAATCGTGGCCGACCGTCCCCGCGGACCTCCAGTCAAGGTCGTCGAAGTACACCATGAGGTCGGGCTTGTCCCCGATAGCGGTCCCATAGAGCTTTGTCGGCTCCGTGACCCAGTTCTTCATCGTCCGGCCCGTATGGTCCTTTATCTTCAAAATGCGCTCCGTGAGCTTCTTCTTCTCGGCCTCGAGCTTGGAAGCCTCAATCACGCCCTGCGCCTCTCTCCCCTTCACGTTGAAGAATATCCTCGCGTAGTAGCCACCCCACCCCCAGGNNATATCCGCGCATAGTATCCGCCCCACCCCCAGGCCTTGGTCTTGCCCCAGTCAATCTCCGCCTTGTCGAGGTCCGTCGGCTTGTCGGGTTTCTTCTTGAACGCGAGATATCCCTCCTGCTCCAGCCACTGGTTAACGCAGAACCCGCCCTTCATGGCTTTTGATCCGTGGTCGGAGACGATGAACGTCGTGCAATCCTGACCGAAGAGCGGTATGAGCCTCCCGATGCGCCTGTCGACCATCGAGTAGTACTCGAGGTCGATGCCCTCGTACTCGTTGCCCTTTACGTACTTGGGATGTTTCGGGTCGAAGAACTTCCAGAACGCGTGGTGGAGGCGGTCGAACCCGATCTCGTGGAGCATGAAAAAGTCCCAGGGCTTGGTCTTCGCGAGGTGCTCCGCGACGTCGAACCTCTTCTCCGTCATCTCGAAGAGCTCCTTCTTCACGTCCGCGCGATTCTCCGTCCTGAAGGTGACGTCGAAGATGTATTTCCCTCCGGCAGCCTTGACGACTTCATCCTTCAGCTCCTCGGGGTTGGTGAACGGCCGGTCGCTTGAGGGGGTGAGGAAGCATGAGACGGTGGTGGCGTTGGTCACGTGCTTGACCGGGTAGGCGGGAGGGACCCCGATCACGACTGACCTTCTTCCCTTGTCGGATAACACCTCCCAGACGGTCTTGTCGTGCACGTTGGCCGAGGTCACGATGTAGCCGTCGTTGTAGGAGGCGCCCCTGCGGTGCTTGAAGCCATAGATGCCGAGCTCGCCGGGGTTCTTCCCTGTCATCATCACCATCCATGCAGGGACGGTGATAGGCGGATCGCAGGTCCTGAGCCGCCCGTGAAGCCCTTCGTCGTAGAGCTTACGAATCGTTGGCAGCTTGTCGAGAAGTTTGTCGAAGAGCAGCTCCGGTGGGACGGAATCAAGGCCGAGGACGGCGACTTTGGACATCGCTTTTTGTTTCACGGGGAATCAGCGTTAGGGAGAACGGCGTGCCAGCGTGGGCAAGTTACAATTGCGGCCAGTCATTTTTCAATATTTAATCCTTAGTCATCTATTATTAATGGGAGGATTGAAATAATGACTGACGCTCATTTTCGTTCGGAGGGTCGCGCATTACCTGAAGATAGGGAACCTAAGCTCGAAACCCTACGAGACCCTCGCCACGTTCTCGACACGGTCAAAGTCGCTGTCGAACGATATGATCTCCTTGACCTTCTCGTCATACATGACGCGGACTGTGATTGAATCCGCGAAAGAGAGTCGTCCTCCGTACTTCGCGCAGATTGGAAGGGCCCTCTCGTAGAGGCGCTTGTTGCCGAACACCGTCTTGGTCGCCGAGTCATAAAGCAGATTCTCGAAGACCTCTCGTCCAGCCCTGACGCCTAGCCTCCCGCTGATAGCCGAGACGCTCTCAGATATCACGAGGTCGGAGATGACCCGGCGAACTCCGGTCTTGGGCATGACCGCGACGGCGTTGTCATGGTTTTGGTCGTCAGTGTCCGCGAGAGCTATGACAAAGGATGAATCAAGGAAGATCAAGTCTCTCCTCTCTGGATTCTCTTCTTCGACTCGACGGAATTCGCTGCTTTGTTTCCGCTAGCGCCGAGAGACACGATGCGCTGGAGGGATGCCCTCTTCCTGAAGTCCGCCCTGACCTCGTCGCCTTCGAGAATCCAGACCACTTCGTCGCCTACCCCTACCTCAAACCTCTTCCTGAGCTCAGCGGGCACGGCCACCTGAAAGCCAGGCGACACCTTGCTTCTGATGACCCTCTCCTCAGACAATTGACTCATGGGCTTTGAGTGTAATCATGTATTTAAGCGTCACCATGATTTGTGAGGCAATCATGAATGCCTCGTTCTCTCGCCATCTGGAGTTACCCGTGTTTATCTTTATTACATATTTACCTAGTATGACCTGTGGCAAAAGACGTGCTCGTCAAAGGGGTGGACCCAGATGTTTATCGAAGAGCAAAGGCGGCCGCCGCGCTCGAGGGCATCCCCATGGGAAGGGCCGTCAGTGAAGCACTGGAAAAGTGGATCGCGGATGAAAAAGCCAACGAAGTTGGGAGAGAGCACGGGAGAAACGTCGACTTCGTGCGTAGTCACTGGTCGGAACTTGAGCGCCACAAGGGGAAAGCTCTGGTGGTAAGCGGTGGGAAGTTGCAAGGCGTGCTCGGTTCCTGCGACGACGCATGCACCTTCGCCGCGAGATTCGAGATCGCGTTGACTTTCTTGGTCGATGACTTCCCCGGAGTGAGTGAGATAGAGATTGGGCCTGACTTGGAAATGCAGCGACGAATGCAAGCCAAGCGCGCCCGTCCTGAAGGCTAGCGTGGGAGAATTCACCGTAGACCTGCAGATTGACACGGGCTTTCAGGAGGGAATCTTGGAGATAGCCTATGACGCTGCGTTGGTCAGAAGAGTCGAACCTTCGATTTGGGAAGAAATTTGAGAAAGTCTTTGTCGCTCGTCCACACGGACGCGCCGGATCTCTTCGCGCATGACGCGATCAATGCGTCCAATAGGTCCGAGCTAGCCGGCTTCATCTTTGCCGCTTCCTCTGCGTCCGCCCTGATCACCGGCGCTACCTGCAAATCCGTCGATTCGATGAATCTGCTGTAGTTCTCAGATGACATCTTTGCCGAAAAGTATCCCCAAAGGATTTGAAGATGCGTAATCGCAGAGATATAGAATTGTCCTCCGGCGGAGTAGTGTTTGAGCAGCTCCTCGCTGGTCAGCCCGCGTCTTTCATCACTCAGGGCCGATGTGTCTAGAAAGACCTTCATTAATTGCGACCTCCGTTTCCGCCAAGTGCGTCCTTACCTTAGTCATGTCCTTCGCAAACTTGTCGAAGGCCGCTCTCACTGTCTCGGTCTTCAGGTTTGATCCAGCGGCTTTCTTTATCATGATTGCGTCGTCGCGGGTCTCTTCGAACACCACGGAGTCACCGGGTCGAATCCCTGCCCTGTCGGCGAGGCGCTTCGGGATTGTAACTTGCATCTTGCGGGTCACCTGGTACTGCCTCAAAGTCCTACTTTCTTACTCTGCGGCGCTATAAAAGCGCATGTCTGGGTTCCTCCTCCTGCTGAGAACTGGCCCGTTCAAAGGCCTGAGGAAGCCACGCCCTATTCCACGAACGGGTGCTTGAACTTCGATATCGCCTGCGAGACCTCAGGCCTCATGAACTCCTTGGGAGGCACCTCTCCGTCCGCGAACATCTTCCTCAACTTCGTCCCGCTGAAGGCGAGCTTCTCCTCCTCCCCGTGCGGACAGGTCTTCTCGCTAGCAATGCCGGCGCATCGCGTGCAATAGTAAAATTCCCTGAAGAACATGGGCGTCATGCCGAGGTCGGGGAACTCCTTGAAGATCTCCTGTGCCGCGTAAGGGCCGTAGTAGTTCCCGACGCCCGCGTGGTCGCGGCCGATGATGATGTGCGTGGTCCCAAAGTTCTTCCTCATGATGGCGTGCATGATCGCCTCCTTGGGGCCGGCATACTGCATCTCGTAGTGAAGGACGCTCATGACGACCGAGTCCTTAGGGTAGTAGTTCGCCATTATCGCCTGGTACGTCGCAAGTATCACCTCGTCCTTGAAGTCGCCCGCCTTCTTCTTCCCGAGCACCGGGTTCACGAAGAGGCCGTCCACGAGCGCGAGGGCGCTCTTCTGCAGGTACTCGTGGTTGATGTGGGGGGCGTTCCGCGTCTGGAAGGCGACGACCGTGTTCCAGCCCTTCTCCGCGAAGAGGATGCGCGTCTCCTTGGGCGTGAGGGTAAAGTCGGCGTAGTCCCCATGGTCGGGCTTCACCGCGGCCTTGAGCTTCCCTGATATGGCGCACTCGTTCCCCGCGAAGATCTTCGCGACGCCAGGATGAGCCTTGTCGTCCGTGCCGAAGACCTTCGCCGCGTACTCCTCCCTCGAGATCTCAAAGTTCCCCTCGTATTCCATCAGCGCGACAGGCTGGTCGGCCTCGTTCACGAGCAGAATCTGGTCTCCTGACCCAAAGTGGTGGTTGTGCGGCCCAAGGAGCAGTATCGGGATGGTCCAAGGAACGTCGTTTTCGAGCCTCATGTGCTCGAGGACGTTGAGGTAGTCGTTCTCGCCCATGAACCCTTCAAGGGGGCTGAAAATGCCGTTCGCGATGTTCGAGACGACGGTCGCGGTCTCCTTGCTCACCTGGAGCTTCTGATTCTGCTTGAATCCGGCTAGGGCTGAAGAGTCCTTGGACGACTGCTTCACCTGGACGAGCTTGCCTCCGTGCGGCGGATTGGCCAAACGCTATCCCTGCTGTTAGAGGTATCCGAGCGCACGCAGCCTTTCCTTTATCTCCGCCAGGTCGGTGCTCGTGAACGGCTCGGGGACTTCCTTCATCTCGTGCATCGCGACGACCTCGCGCAGGACGTAGGTGACATAGTCTGACACCGACTTGAAGCCGGTCTTCTTCGCAATGAGCTTCTCCAGCCTCTTGTGGAGCGTGAGAGGGATGGAGACCGATGTGTACTTCGACAACGNNAACCCGAGTTAATTACCTGTAGTTATGCCTTCGGGTATCCTGAGGCATGAAGTAATATGTTCATTATATATAATTAAACGTTAATTACCTGTAATTACACCGAGGATTCTCGATGGTCGCGTTCGACCTCTCCCTCGGGGTCATAGTCTTCTTCGCCGTGCTATCGTTGGGCGCGTCGATAGTCAACGGAGGCCTCGGCTACGGGTACTCGTCCATCTCGACGCCCCTGGCGATCCTGGTCTTCGCCAACAAGATACTCAACCCAGCCTACGTCCTTCTAGAGGCCGTCCTCAACACCTTCATGGTCGCCGTCTCGGGCAAGAAGAACATCGCGGCGACCTATCGCCGGACTCTTCCAGTCATCCTCGCGTTGGTGCCGGGCGTGATAGTCGGGAGCCTCATCCTGAACGCCGTGGCGCCCCTTTGGATCCGCTTCACCGTCTACGTCGTGATCCTCCCCCTCATCCTGCTCCAAGCCGCGGGCTTTCGAAAGCCGCTGAAGGGCGAGAAGACAGCCGGGGTGCCGCTCGGGCTCGGCGTCGGGCTGCTCTACTCGATAACGACAATCTCGGGCCCGCCAATCGCGCTCTTCTGGAATAACCAGGGGCTGAAGCAGAACGAGTTCAAGGCCGCGGTCGCCCAGATCAGGATAGCCGAGTCCTACATGACGAGCATCACCTACTACCTGCTCGGGCTCTTCACCGTCCAGAGCCTCACGCTCTTCTCGGTAATCTCGCCCCCCGTCCTCATCGGGATACCCATCGGCATGTTCATCGTCAGCAGGGTCGCTGTCGAGACCTTCAGGAGAGTCTGCATGNNCGGCCTCTCGGCGACTCTGCCCGCGCTATTCGGCATCAACCCGGCTCTGAGCGAATTACTTTTTGCCGCGGTCCTTACCTTGGACGTCGGCCTCCTCTACCGCTACTTCAGGAACAAGACGAAGAATTTCGCGACAGAGGCCGGCCCGCTGGGGCCCGGAAAAAGTCTGGGCGGGCCATCGCGTGCGAGTGCCTTCCTCCGGTCTTTCGAATGGCGAGGTTATCTCCCGAGGAGTGCCCTTAGCGTGAGTATCCTGAACCTGGGTTTGCGTCTCAGAATCGCCTTCAGCAGCTCGTCTTTTTTGGGAATGCCGGAATCCTCCGTGACAAAAATATCGCACGCACTCGCCGCAGAGGCAAGAATCAAGCAATCCACAAAGTCGCTGTGATATCCTCGCAGCTCGATTGCCATTTTCATCGTTTCCTCGGAGTAAGCACTCACCTTCTCGATGCTCTTGTCGGCCAAGATTGACTTGATTGCGAGGGAGATTCTTTCCGGGTCGGCTTTCCCTTCTGAGGCGAGTTTTGCCCCCTTGGCGAGTACCTCGAATAGCGATATGTCAGACGCGAGCAACTCATGGCCCGCGCTCCTGATCTTGAGGACGGAGTCGGCAGGTACCCCTTCGACCGCAATCCCGGCGGCAGGCAGCAGGTAGGTCGTATCGATCAGGACTTTGGGCATCGAAACTTCCCGTCTTTTTATCTTTCAAGTTCCGCCGACAGTCTTCGTCTCTCGGTGTGGAGTTCCTTGAGGGTTATTGTGACAGTCGGCTTTCTGTTGACCAGCTCTTCAACTGTGGGAATGGGTTCGACTATCAGCCTCGAGCCCTCGACCCAGTATCTGACTTTCGTTCCTGGCTTGAGGTTGAGCGCCTTGCGCACGCTCTTCGGTGGGTAGAGCTCCTCCTTGGAGCCTACTACGCTTTCCGATTCTGCCATGACTATCCGGTGAATTGTGTCTCGCCGGGTATATAAGCATCTACCCGGAAGAGATTGCAATTGAATTTGAGGGATATCGAGCTGAGGCCAAATTGGGCCTGGACCATGGTCATGTCCTCGACATAGAGATGGCCATCTTCGGAATCAACCCCGTCTTGAGCGACCTACTTTCGCCGCCGTCCTGACCTTGGACCTCGGCCTCCTTTTCCGCTGCTTCAGAAGCAGGCAGAAGACCCTAACGGCGGAGGCCAGCCAGCTGGAGTCCAGGCGGAAGGTTGGAAGCGAGGTGGGATCGTGTTCCGGGCTCAGGCGGATAACCTACCGACCCAAGCCCTAGCCTGTGCGCTCACCAAATTGTGGGAAAGCCCGAGGACGCCAATTCCTTGTCGTTTGAGATTATCGCGTCTGCCTCTTCAGACGTCGCGATGGCGTGGATCATCCTGTCATGAAGCTCGGGAATGTCGCTTTTCAGAAATTCCATCCACGAATTCCTCGTCATTCTGACCTGACTAAAGTTAGAGGACGAGTCAAGCTAGTCCAGCAACTCCAAAATCAATGACTTTGGATCGCTCGTTTTGAGCCTGCCCTTCAGGGCGATGTAGACGAACTCCCCAATCACGACCTCAGGAATGAGGATTATTGCGTTCCCGTCCTCTGCTTCCTTGAACGCGAGGTCTGCCTTCGCGGGCAGGCTGTCTTCAAAGAACCTCGCGACTGCCACCGTATCAGCGACGTAGCGCTTTCTCGCCGACATCGAGTCTCCACTCTTCCCGCAGCTTTCTCACGTCGGCCTCAAGATTGTCGAGGTTGATCTTCCCTCTGAGCCTCCCACGAAGAACTGACGGGCTGTGCTTGAGTAGGACGCCATCCTCTTGGGCAACCAGCACCACCTCTTCTCCCTGGAGAAGATGATACTTCTCTCTCAGCCCTTTGGGTATGGTTATCTGGCCCTTTGGGCCCACTCTGCTTCTCTCAGTCACGAAGCTTTGACCTTACCAAAAGTATAAAAATCTTACCACAGGTAAGACCGCTCGATGGTGGACTTTGACCGCAAGAGAGACCTTGTCCTGGCTTTGCTCCTAAACGAGAGGAACCTGATCCTTCCCGACGAGGGGTACGACAGCACCAAGGTGATTAGGGAATGGCGGCAGAGGGCCACGCTCTCCGCAGACGTCTAAAGTCATCGCGGGTAATCACGGCGAAGGGTAATCCATGACCGACGTCGAGCTGAGGCCTTGCAGGTTCCAAGACCTCGGCGAGGTCGGCGAGATCGAGAAGGCCGCATTCCCCGACGACGCCTACAACAAGTCCGTCTTCCTCTACTTCCTCGCGGTCGCCCGCCAGGGATTCATCGTCGCCACCTACGGCGAGCAGATCGTCGGCTATGTGATCGCGGCGCGTCAAGAGGGGCAGGGCATGATCCAGTCGATAGCCGTCGCTGAGGGGGTGAGAAGGCAGGGGATCGGGGAGACGCTGATGAGAGCCGCCATCGACCATCTCGCCGACAACGTGGAGCGGGTCTACCTGCTGGTAGACGCGAAGCACGACGACACAGTCAAGTTCTATCGCAAGCTAGGTTTCAGCGACACGAGTAGGGTCTTCAGACGGTATTATCCAAACGGAGACGACGCGTTGGAGATGATGAGGGAGCTCAGCGGCAAGAAACCGGGCTGAATCCGTCTATGCCGCCTTGCGACTAGACCGCGGTGGGACTCATCGGGCTAGGACGAAGGCGCGGGGCTGCCACGACAATCGCGGCGATAACGGCAAAGAAGATCAACGCGAGGTAGGCGACAGGGAACTCAGGGGTGGGAGTCGCGGGTTTGACTATCACGGTTCCCGTCATCCAAGCATGGTAGGCGCAAAGATAGTTGTATGTCCCCGGCACGGTGAACGTGAACGAGTAAGTCGTTTTTGGCACCATGTTGCCTGACCCTGCGATCCAGCCTCCTCCCGCGGGCTGGTCTTTGGGAGTCACCGTATGGTTGTGGCCGGTGTCATTCTGGGCCCATATGACGGTGTTATTGACACCTACGACCACCGTCACGACATCTGGTGCGTAGCCAGGCGCGCCGCTAGGGGCGCCGGCCCCGTTTGGCATTGACACCACCACCGGCGATTGGGCGCCTGAGATAGGCAAGGCCATCGTCAACCAGGAGAGCAGGCCCAGAGCAAAAGCGCCCAAAACTAGCGAAGCTCTTCCGCCGGTTCCGAAGGGGCGCCTAGAGTTCTTGCGCATTTCCTTCCACAAGCCTGCGAGCTGGTCCTGCCGCCTTGAGAAACTTAGACCGATGCTGGGTTCATCGGACTAGAACGAAGGCGCGGGGCTGCGAGCATTATCGCCGCGATCACTGCGAAGAAGACTATCGCGAGCGAGGCTAGGGGGAACTCGGGAGTAGGAGTCGCCGCCGCCTTGACGATGACGCTGCCACCCATCCATCCATGGTACGCGCACCCGTAGGTGTATGTCCCGGGCACCGTGAACGTGAAGGAATAGACCGCGCCCACAGCCATGTTGCCGGACCCGACGGACCAGGTCGCGCCTGTGGGGAGGGTGGCTGGGGTCACAGTGTGGGGAGCCGTGTCGGCGTTTGTCCACGTCACCGTGTTGTTGACGCCGATCACGACGGTCACGGTAGCCGGCGCGTAACCGGCCCCGCTGTTGGGGGCGGCGGCCCCGTTTGGAATCGACACATTGACAGGGGATATGGCACCTGAGGCGGGCAGGGCTATCATCAAACCTGAAAGGAGCACGACAGCCAAGGCGCTAGCCGCGATTGTAACTCTCCGAATGACGTCCGGGTGCGTTATGGTGTTCCTGCGCATGTCTTTCGTAGCCTCGCCGACTTGGCAATATATCCCTTCCTTTGCATGAGACGGGATTTTTCGCTCGGAGGTGTAGCCTCGGAGGCGGTGACACCGGGGATGGCGAAAAAGAGGCTAACGATTGTGTCTGTGGAGCGTCAATAGGCGATGAACGCTTCGACTTTCTTCAGACGCCTGGTGGTGGGGTCGAGCTCCAATCCGAGCCCTTCCAAGGAGTCCGCACCCATGACCTGGGCGTCGCCTTCCTCCGCGAATACGACGATCCGGGTCGCTCTTTCTCCAGATGACTCGATGACCGCTTCACCGACGCGCCTTGTGATGTCCCTCCCCTCGATGGTCCTAAACCTCCGCTCTCCGAGACCGCTAGCGCCAAGGTTGTCAAGTACCCGTCCATGAATCCAGGTGTAGAGGCTTCCAGTGTCCACGAGTAGCTGCAACTCTTCGCTCGCTTTGGAACCGGTTACCCTTACCTGCGCGTATGTCAAGCCCATGCCCTTTAGGTCTCAATCCGCTAATAAGCGTGTATCCCTTGCAAGAGATTAACGGGCGGGCTAATCGGCGCTATCGCCGCCGAGATGGGGATGACTAGGGAGGAGTTCGAAAGGCTTCTCAGCTAGTCAGTTGCTACGACCTTCTGAGCGCTTCCACGGGGTTCATCCTTGAGGCCCTCCACGCTGGGATGAGCCCGCCAAACGTGCCCACCGCAACGGCGAGGAGTATCGCGAGTATCATTATCTCGGGCGTTATCGCGGGAGTGATCGTCAAGGTCGAGGCCGTGCTCGCACCCGGGCCGCCGCCTTGGAACGCCGGGCCTCCTCCACCGCCGCCCCCGCGGCCGGCAGCCGCCGTTGCCACGACGCGTGCCCCTCCTCCCCCTCCGCCGAACGGAAGCCTGAGGGTCCCGCTGAGCGCCCCTATCACAAGGAACGAGAGCATGAAACCCGCGCCCGCGCCGATGAACCCTCCGATGAGGCCGGTCACCATCGCCTCGGTGATGAATACCGCCATGATCCCCCTGCTGCTTGAGCCGAGGGCCTTGAGGACGCCTATCTCCTTGGTCCGCTCGAGCACGGAGGTGAGCATCGTCGTCATGATGCCGATGAAGGCGACGAGGACGGACGTCCCGCCGACCGCCTCCAGCAGGGTGGTCGCCCCGCTCGTCACGGACTGGATCGAGGAGAGGAGGGAGCTGACCGAGGTTATCCTGATGTTCTGGCCGTATAGCGCCGTGAGCTCGTTGGTCACGTCGCTCACGGTGTTGGGGCTGGACGCCACCACGACTATCCCTGTGTAGGTCGCGCTGTGGAGTATCTGCTGGCCGGAGGCGAGCGGGATGAAGACCGTGCTGTCAGGATCTACACCGAAGGCTGACCCGAAGGGGTTGTAGATACCCATCACCACGAACGAGTGGATTGTCGCGGCGCTTCCCGAGCCCCCGCCCCCTCCGCCCCCCGCGCGTGTGACGAACCCCTGGGCCCTGCCAAGGCCTGACACCGACACCACCTGGTTCACGGTGTAGTTGTTCGCGCCCTGGACGCTCGGGTTCGCGATGGAGTTCCCGATCACTGCTCCGATTGTGTCGGTGGGCGCAGGGACGCTCCCCTGGGAAAGGGTGAGAGTCGGGAACGCGCTCCCGATCTGCGTAAAGTCGATTGCGATGACCTGCGCCCCGAGCGTGACGCTCCCGTCGGTTATCTGGCCGTTTATCATCTGATAGGGGAGCACGGCCGCCACGCCGCTCATGTTCTGGATGCTGCCCACGTCTGCGGCGGTGAGAGTGGTCCCACGCCCCACAGGGGCGATGAAGAGGTTCGTGGCGCCGAGCGTGGAGAACTGCGCCGCGCTCGCGTTGCTGTAGCCCTGAGTGGCGGCAACGAGCGAGACGATGGTCGCGGGCCCAATGACGATGCCGAGTATCGTCAGGACCGCCCTCAGCTTGCGCTCCGTCAGGGCGCGCATCGCGTACTTTAGGAGGCCGACCGGGCGCATCTACATCGACACCGGACTGAATGCGGAGGTGAGGCTCAAATCACGGACTGCTCTCCCTTGTCTTGCGCGGGCATGCTGGCGAACCGCTTCGCGCGATGTCTCCTGAGCATGAATGCGCCCACGACGATGGTCGCGACTACCGCGGCGAAGACGCCATACGCGATGTCAGTCAGCACCCCAGAGCCGGAAGAGGTCGCTGTCGTCGTAGGCCCCCTGCCGCTAGAGAGCTGGCTCGCGGTCTTGATCGTGGTGGGGACGGTGAAGGCCTGGAGCTGGTTCTTGCTGAAGCTGTCCTTGAAAGTCAGCGAGAGCGCGATGTCCGCGGAGCCGGAGCCTGCAGCGCCTTGGGTCCTGTTGAAGATCCCAGGGAGTCCCCCTCCGCTACCGTTGCGGAAGCCCCCGGGAGGCCCTGTGATCGTCCTTGTCCCTATCACAATGCTCGTCGTGCTGGCTGAGCTGGTGGAGGTGCTGGCGGACGCGGTCGAGGTCGTGCTCGCCGCGCCGGAGGCGGTCGTGGTCGAGTTGACGCTTGTCGGCGCGGCGAAGGGAATCGTCACGCTGAAGGGAAGCGGCGTGTTGGGGTCGATCTCTCCCAGGTATACCGCCGTCGCGGTGTTCACGCCGAGAAGGCCGGTTATCGAGGCGTAATATGCGGGCACGCTCCCCTCGTTGAGGATGGAGCCGGTGATCGTGAACCCGGTCGCGGTCTGGGTGACTGCGGTGTTCTGGAGTATCAGGACTATCGTCCCTTGGAGCATGAACCCTACCGGGAAGGTCTGCGTGTGGGATGCCCCGTTCGAGTCCGTGAAGGCGAGCGTGAGCGTCCCGCTGTAGATCCCGGCCGTCGCGCTGGGGCCGCTGGTCACGTGCGCGGTGAACATGGCCGTCTTCCCTGCATCAAGCTCTGCTGTGGGGACCGGCGAGCCGATCGAGGCGAGGACAAGCGGCGAGGCAACGGTGAGGGAGAAGGTCGGCGAGTATATCGGCGACGTTCCCTGATTCGTGAGTTGGAACCCAGCTGAGGTCTGCGACCCCGCCACCACAGTGGAGTTCTGCTGCGTCACCGAGAGCGGGAAGCTCGCCGTTGTCGTGGGGGCGGCGATTGGAGGCGCCGAGAGCGGGCTGCTCTGGCCCATCGTCACCGACACGGCGGTCGTCCACGAGAGGTCGAGCGTGTAGTTGTAGCTCGCCGGCTTGACCGTGCTCGCGACGTCGAGGTAGAAGGTGAGCGTGATGACCTGGTTGGGAGAGACCGTCGCGGCGTAGGCGGTGGCCGTCTGGTGGCCGTTGAGGTCGGTTATCCCATTGGGCAAAGTGAGCGTCCCCTTTAGGCTGGTGACCGAGGTCGTGCCGATGTATTGCAGGCTCACGACGAGGGGCGAGTTGAGCGTCCCCGGTACGGGCGCGGTCGCCGTGGCTGTGGTGCCCCACGTGGAGCCCTGGACTTGGAAGAGCGACTGCAGCTGCGCGATCGGGGGCGGGCTTAGGACCGCAGTCTGGGTGAGGCCGAGAGACTGCGCGGTCATCCATGTGAGGCTGAGCGACATGTTGTAGCTCCCGGGCCTAACGGTGCTGGCGAGGTTGAGGTAAAACGTCAGCTGCACCGCCCCGTACTGGTTGGTCGTGGCGGAAGAGTAAGCGACCGCTGTGTTGCGGCCATTGAGGTCCGTGACTCCTGCAGAGAGCTGGATGACTCCTTGGATGCTCGTGACAGGGATCGAGCCCAGATACTGGAGGCTCACCACGAGCGGGGTGTCCTGGGTGCCGGGCACGGGCGAGGTCGCGCTGGCGGCACTGCCCCAAGTCGCTCCCTCCACCACCAAAGACGACCCAGCCGCCGCTGTCGGAGTGTAAGCCAGGAACCCGAGACTCTGAGTGGCGGTCTGGCTGTTAGAATAGGCATCGAGGTATTTTCCTGTCAAGGTCAGAGTGAAGGCGGTCCCGCTGAGCGAAGTCGGGACGAAGACCTGCAAGAGCATGAACACGCTGCTTCCAGGGTCTATCGTCGTCGTGGTGGCTAGCTGGTTGAGGAGTGTGACGCCCGCGGGAGCGGTCACCGTCGTCGAGACAGGGCCGGACACGGCGGACCCGGTGTTAGAGATCGAGATCGTCACGTTGTTGACTGCCCCCGCAAGGAGGTGCGAGGTCCCTGCTCCGAAGCTCAGCTGCACCTGTCCGTAGAGGATAATCGGTGCGGTAGTTACCTCGGTCACCACGTTCGTCAGGGTATTGTTCGCGTACTGGATTATCATCGGGATGTAGTAGGTGAACCCCGTCGCGGCGTTCTGGTTGATGTTGAGGTAGAACGTCTCGGTGACCAGGGTGTTCGGGGAGATGTTGAGGCTGACATCCTTGGGCTGTGAGATGCCGTTGGGCCCGGTGAAGGGCGTGGGGTTAGAGGATTGCGCGAGGCTTAGCGTGAAGCTCGCCTGCGGAGAGGTGCACGGGCCGGAGAAGAGCATGGTTATCGTGAGCGGCACGTTCTGATTCCCCGGGTAGGCGCTGACCGGCGACCCCGAGACACCCCACATCGCGCCCGTCACGCTGAATGGGTTGGTCTGGGAAGTGCAAGAGGTGTTTGCGGACGCAGAGCCAGGTGCAGCGGATGCCGGGACCGCGTAGACGCCTGTCGTGACAAGAAGCGAAAGCACGAACGCCCGAGCGAGAGAGCCGTTCTTCATCTTCGTCCCCTCAGTTCTCCTTTATCTCCACGATGGAGCCGTCCCGGATGGAAATCACGCGCTGCGCGTGGGAGGCCACTTCCGGGTTGTGGGTGATTATCACCAGCGTCTTCCCGAACTCTTCGTTTAGCTGCTTCAACAGGGTCATCATGAGGTCGGTGTTCTTCGTGTCGAGGTTACCCGTGGGCTCGTCCGCGAGCACGATCTTGGGGTCGTTCGCAAGGGCCCTTGCGACCGCGACGCGCTGCCGCTCGCCTCCGCTTATGTTGTTAACGTTCTTGTTGGCCTTCTGGGCTATCCCCANNCCTGGAAGACGAACCCGAGCTTCCTGCTCCTCACGAGCGCGAGCTCCTTGTTGCCGAGCTTGGAGATGTCGACCCCGTCGATGTAGACCTTGCCGGACGTGGGGCGGTCGAGCGCCCCGAGGATGTTGAGGAGGGTCGTCTTTCCGCACCCCGAGGGACCGATTATCGCGATGAACTCGCCGTTCTCGATGGAGAAGCTCATCCCCCGCAGAGCGAAGACCGCGTCTTCTCCCGTCCCGTACTTCTTCTTCACGTCGACCACCTGGATGGCGTTCTCTTCGAATGGCGCAGGTGCGGGAGACTGGAGGGCTGCCGAACTGCTCATTGCGCGTTCGCCTCCGGTTTCTCGGGCGAGATGGCTGCCGCGCCGACGTCGGTGAATAGAGAGAATACCTCAAGGACGACTCCGACTCCTATCAACC
>PLCG01000080.1 GCA_003135575.1 Nitrososphaerota archaeon | reverse complement strand
CATATAATCAACGGTCCAGCCTCAAGCAAGAAAACTTGGACCAGATCCGGGTTGAAGCCCCTGCTTCGTCGGCCAACCTCGGCCCGGGTTTCGACGTCTTCGCGCTCGCTCTGGACACCCCCAAAGACACTGTCTCCCTGCGGCTCAGGAAATCACCAGGAGCGCGGACGGCTTCTGTAAGGTTGGCGAAGGTGACGGGGCTGGAAGTCCCAAAGTCGGAGGCCGAGAACGGCGCATGCATCGTCTGTCTCGAGATCGCGAGGAAGCACCGNNCGACAAGAGGGTGCCGATCGGCCAGGGGATGGGAAGCAGCGGGGCCTCTGCCGCGGCCGCGGCGGTTGCGATGAACGAGCTGCTGGGGCTAGGCCTCAGCAATGACGAGCTGATCTTCTACGCGGGAAAGGCCGAGGGCGCGACATCCGGGTCGCGGCACTATGACAACGTGGCCGCGTCGATCCTCGGGGGGTTCGTGGTGGTGAGGGGCGGTGACGTCGACAGGCCGAACGCGGTCAGGTTCGACCCGCCGGCGAGTCTGGCGGTCTGCGTCGCGACACCAGTCGTGAGCCTTCCGCAAAGGAAGACGGAGTACGCGCGCTCCCTGCTGCCGAAGTCCGTCTCCCTCGAGATGCTCGTCGCGAACGTCGCGAACGCGAGCCTCATGGTCTCGGGCTTCGCCAAGAAGGACATCAAGCTCATAGGCAAGGGCATGAACGACAAGGTCGTGGAGCATGCCAGGAAGGCGATGATCCCCGGGTTCGACTGGGTCAGGTCGAAGGCTCTAGACGCCGGCGCGGAGGGGGTCTGCATCAGTGGGGCGGGCCCCTCGATGCTTGCGATAGTCGACAAGGGGCGGAGCGAGCCTGAGAAGGTCCTGGAGGCGATGAGGTCGGCATTCGGCGAGGAAGGAGTGAAGTCAAGCGGATATGTCACCCGCATAGGGAAGGGAGCGAGGGTCGTCAAGAGTAGCTGAGGGGTGGACGCTCAGGTGCGTCAACTGCGGCGCGACCTACGAGAGCGACGTGAGGAGCTACGTCTGCACCCGCTGCTCCAACCTGCTGGAGCTCGTCAAGGACGGCCCGGTCTCCAGGAGCGGGCTCTACGGCGAGGTAGGGCAGCCGGGAGTCTGGCGATTCAGGAAGGCCCTTCCCCTCGAGGCGGAGGTGAAGGCGGTCTCGCTCTCGGAGGGCGGGACGCCCCTGGTGTTGGTGAGCAGGGTGGCGGCGAAGGTCGGGCTCAAGTGGCTCTACGTCAAGAACGAGGGCCAGAACCCCTCGGGCTCGTTCAAGGACAGGGGCATGACAGTGTCGGTAACCCGGGCCGTGCAGGGCGGCGCCAAGCTCCTCGTGTGCGCGTCGACGGGGAACACCGCGGCATCGATGGCGGCGTACGCAGCGCGAGCCGGCGTCACGGCGATGGTCACGGTGCCCGCTGGGAAGGTCGCGTCAGGTAAGCTGGCCCAGGTGTACGCCTACGGGGCCAAGATGATCCGGGTCGAGGGCGACTTCGACGCGGCGCTGCAAATCACGCTCAAGGCGGCCTCCGAGATCAAGGAACTGTCCGTGATGAACTCCATCAACCCCTACAGGATCGAGGGGCAGAAGACCAACGCCTACGAGATATTCGAGCAGCTCGGCTACAAGGTCCCCGACTACGTCGTCCTGCCGGTGGGGAACGCGGGCAACATCAGCGCCATCTGGAAGGGATTCAAGGAGCTGAAGGAGTGGGGGATCTCGAGCTCCCTGCCGCACATGGTCGGCGTGCAGGCGGCCGGCGCGCAGCCCATCGTGGAGGCGTTCGAGCACGGCCGCGACTCCGTCAGGGCGGTCCAGCCGAAGACAATCGCCTCGGCGATAAACATCGGCAACCCCGCGTCGTGGAAGAAGGCCCTCGTCGCGCTAAGGGACTCCAAGGGGATTGCGCTGGCCGTGACCGACGAGGAGACGATAGCGGCGAGGATGGAGTTGGCGTCGACCGAGGGGATCTTCGTCGAGCCCGCGAGCGCGGTCCCGTTAGCGGCCTTGAAGAAGCTGAAGGGCAAGATCGAGAAGGACGCGACTGTCGTCTGCATCTGCACCGGGAACGGGCTGAAGGACCAGGAGAGCGTGAAGGTCCAGCTCGACTCGACTCCCTTGGTCGCGACGCCAGAGCAGCTTGTCAGCCTGCTCGCGAAGACCGCGTAGGCCCCGAGCCTCGGTCCCAGTCTAGGATGGACGCGCCCTGGCGAGAGGCCAGCCTGATGACGTTCGTCGTGTTCTTGCTCGGGCCTACCTCCACCACGTCGTCGGTCGTGATCTTGAGGCCCTTCCTGGATCTCGTGACGCCGAAGAGGTGAGCGTCGGCGTCCCGCATCAGGCTAATCTTGAAGGTGGACCCCCACGGGACCGTGTAGCGAAGGGGATGGCGGGTGGTCCCGTTGCGGGAGGTGAAGGTGGGCGCGATGTGGCAGACGCCGACATGGTCCTCTGGGATCACCGTGTACTTCTCGGGCTCGAGCCTGTCGCCCCTGTCAAGCTTGTCGAGATAGGAGAAGTATCCGGTGGAGCCTGCCGCCGTCGTTATCACGATTCCATTTGAGACGGCCGAGTCGGTGAAGTCGCCCCCGGCTTTCCCGTGCACGTCCAGGGTGTAGCGGATGCAGTTGCTGTCCGCGCCCTTCTCGAGCGAGACGTCGGTGAAGATCTCCCCCTTGAAGGTGCCGTCGCTTATCGAGACCTCGAGCCGCCTGTGCTTCACGACCGTGAATTTGCCCTTCTTCATCTCGCGGAGCGCTGCTTCGAGGCCGGTCAGGTAGACCTCGGCGAGGCGGGCCTTCGAGTCGGTGGGTCTCCTTGATTTGGTCCCGACGAAGAGGAGCGGTATGCTGAGCTGGCGGCCCTGGTGGCTGAAGAGGCCGTCGCCTCCGACGACCACGCCGAAGGAGGGGCTCGTCACGGAGTGCTCTATCCCAGACTTTTTCAGGATCGAGACCACCTCGCTCTCGCTGACCTTGGGCCTCTCGGAGTCGACGAGGACGGTCGCCTTCAGGCGGCGCTCGCGCACCTATGCCGTCCCTCCGATCAGCATGGCGTCCAGCTGCCCCTTGAGCGCGGGCAGGTCTGTGACCGGCGCCTTGCACGCGAAGTTCTCGCACACGTAGACCGTCGGCATCCCCTTCAGGCTGGCCTTGCCCTCGGTCAGCTTCGCCATCGTGGGGTCGCCGTCCGCCAATGCGAGCACCTTCGTCGGGAGGTAGCGCGTCTGGATCTCTCTCACCATCTCCTTGAGCTTCTCGGGCGCCCAGCCGCCGGCGATGACTATCTCCTTCGAGCCGAAGGAAAAGTCGACCGCGGCGAGCATCTCTAGGTAGCCTGTGGGCATGGACTCCATCGTCTCGGCGAACAGCTTGAGTGTGGTCTCCGCCATCTCCCTATAGTCCTCGTTGCCCGTGAACTCCGCGAGGCGAAGGAGGTCGAGGGCGGCGACTGAGTTGCCAGAGGGGGTGGGCCCATCGTACCCGTCCTTGATCGCCACGATCTCTGCGCCGGGAGGCTTCATGAAGAAGCCCCCGCCGTCCGCGTCCCAGAAGAGCCCCACCATCTCCTCCGCCAGTTTGACCGACGCGGACATCCATCTCTTGTCGAACGAGGCCTCGTAGAGGTCGAGCAGGCCTGCGACCAGGAAGGAATAGTCCTCAAGGTTGCCCGCGATGGCGACGTCCCCGTCCCTGTATCTCCTGAAGAGCATCGGGCTCGTGCCTTGCCTTACGAGCTTGGAGAAGATGAATTCTGCGCTCTTCGTCGCCGCAGCCAGGTATCTCTCGTCTTGGAGAGCCCCGTAGGCGGACGCGAAGGCTGAGATCGCGAGCCCGTTCCAAGACGCAAGGACCTTGTCGTCCACCGCGGGGCGGTTCCGCTCTCTCCTCGCCTTCAGCAGGGCCTTCCTTCCCTTCTGGAGCGCGGCCTCGACCTGCTCGGCCGTCGACCCGAGCTTTGCTGCGACCTTCTCGGCGTTCGTGACGATGTTGAGGATCGACCTGCCTTCGAAGTTCCCGTCTTCCGCCACCCCGTAATACTCGCAGAAGACGGCGCCGTCCTCCTTCCCCACTATCTCAGCGACCTCGGCGGGGGTCCACGTGTAGTAATATCCCTCGCCCTCTGCGGTGTCCGCATCCTGCGCGGAGAAGAAGCCGCCCTCGGAGGAGGTCATCTCCTCCAAGATCCAATCGAGGGTGTCGCGGGCGACCGCTGCGTACCTCTTCGAGCGGGTGACGCGGTAGGCGTCGGCGTACACCCTCGCCAGGAGCGCATTGTCGTAGAGCATCTTCTCAAAGTGGGGGACGAGCCAGTACCTGTCGGTCGAATACCTGTGGAACCCGCCGGCCAGGTGGTCGTGGATGCCCCCGTCGGCCATCGAGTCGAGCGTCTTCAGGACCGGGTTGAGGACGGAGCCCTTCCCGGTCCTCGCGTGGTAGCGTAGGAGGAACCCGAGGTAGCTCGGCAGCGGGAACTTCGGCGGGCGGCCGAACCCTCCGAACTGCGGGTCGTGCGCCGAGACCACCACCGCGTACGCGTTGTCTAGAAGGAGCTTCGTGAGTGTCCCCTCGCCCTTTAGCTCGTAGCCCTCCTTGATCGATCTTGTGATCTCCTCGGAGCTCTGCACGACCTCGTCCCGCTTGGTCTTCCAGGTGTCCGCGATGAAGTTGAGTACATCCCGGAAGGCCGGCATGCCGTGGCGGGGGACGGGCGGGAAGTAAGTGCCACCGTAGAAGGGCTTGAGGTCGGGCGTGAGGAAGACCGAGAGGGGCCAGCCTCCTTGGCCGGTGAGCGTGGTGACGGCCTTCATGTAGATCTCGTCGATGTCGGGCCTCTCCTCCCGGTCCACCTTGATCGGCACGAACTTTTCGTTGAGGATCGCCGCGGTCTTCTCGTCCTCGAATGACTCGCGCTCCATGACCGTGCACCAGTGACAAGTCGAGTAACCTATGCTAAGAAAGATTGGCCTGTTCTCCCTCTTCGCTTTTCCAAACGCCTCATCTCCCCAAAAAAACCAGTCGACGGGATTGTAGGCGTGTTTGATAAGATACGGACTCTTTTCGTTGACGAGGTGATTGGCCTTCCTCTTCTCTGACACAGCAACCGGTTGGGTCGCAAGCCGTGATTTAAGGCTGAATTCGCAAACGCGGACTGGGCTACTTCGCGGCGAGCCTTGAGCCGAGGCTCCTCGAGCGGAGGACCCAGACCACGACGTTCGCGAGCGCGGCCATTATGGCGGTCACGATGAGGATGATCTCGAAGGAGAGGAAGGTGCTGAAGTTCAGTGTCACGGCGGTGGCGAGCCCGTTGGTGAGAGCGACCTGGGCGCTCTGAGAGTCGCCGCCCTGCGAGGCCTTGACCGTGTAAGAGCCGCCTGGGAGTATGAATGAGGACGTCTGGTTGCTCCCCAGGAGGCCGGTAGTGATGCTCACGCCCTGCGGCCCCGTCACCGAGAGGGTCGTCGGCGAGGTCTGGTCGCTCAGGACGTGGAGGGTCAGCTTGGCCAGCTTGAGGTCGGTGCTCAGGGCCGAGTAGCTTCCGTCGAGCCTCACCGTGCCCTGGGCGACATCATGCCCGCCGTTAATGTCAACTGAGTAGTTTAGCTCCAAGGGGTAATGGGACGCCAGCACGAAGAGGGTGCTGCCCGCCTGGCTGGTCTGGGCGATCCCAGGGCCGGGGGAGACGTTCACCTTGACGCCTTGGAGGGGCGCGTTCCACGGCGAGGCGACGAAGTCCACGCTGGAGAGGTTGGCCCTTACCGGGAACGAGGCGACGGACTCCACCCCGAAGTTCCGATACATCACGAAGAGGCTCCTCGGCCAGTTCAGCTGGCCTCTGGTCAAGCTCGCCGAGTACGAGACGTTCTGTGACTGGACGAGCTGCGGCTGGCAGGAGGTAGATAGAGAGATCCAGGACGAGTCGTTCACGACCAGCAGCCTGCTCTGGACGACGTCGAGGCTGGTCGAGTCCTGGAAGTAGGCCCGGAAGTCGTATCTCCCCTCGCGGAGCGGCGCGTTCAACGCGAGGGTGGTGTTGGTCGACCCTGTCGAGGCGAATGTCACCGGCTTGGATTCTGCGGTCAGCAGGTTGCTGACGACCAGGCTGTTCGCGCCCGGGGAGTCGAGAGAGTAGGGATGGAAGAGCTGGAACCAGAACGAGAAGGTCTGGTTGACGACTCCGATGGTCGTGACGTTGATCGGGTTCCCGGGAGCCAGGAGGAGTTTGCCTTGGTCGTGCAGGCCCGACGGGAGGGTAAGCGTGATGCCATAGCTCGTGGCGTTCCCCCCGGTGCAGACCTGCTGGTCGTAGGAGTCGCCAAGATTGGCCTGCGTCGAGATCGACATGTTGCCGCCGCTGAGCGAGTAGGCGAGCGGGCTGAGGGAGACGGGATGCGCGGCGGGGTTCACAAAGTGGACAGGGATGACGATCGCCCCGCGCAGGCCCCCGATGGTCACGTTCCAGATGCCGTCCGCGTCGACAGAGGTGAAGGTGTAGAGCGGGGTGATGACCTGCGACTCGAGGAGCTTCACCGCGACGACCCTGGTCGGGGAGGAGGCGTTTGCCCTCGCCGAAGTCACCGAGAGCGGGATAGAGTAGTTGTAGCCCGACTCCGCCCATATCGTGTCTCCGACCGTGAACACGGGGATGCCGTTCGAGGCAGGGGCCATGCTCGAAGGCCCGAAGCCGAAGGAGATGAACGCGGTCGACCCGGTCGAGCTGGGGGTCGCGCCGGACGCCATCGCCACCAGGCCCGGCTGGAGGGAAAGCGTGGCGAGGACCAGCCCTATCACTGAGAGCAGCGCCGCGGCCTTTGACCTATCGGCGCATGTATGCCCAGAGCAGCCCGACAATGACGATTCCGGGGACCGTGAAGGATAAAAGGGTATTCGGGATGAAAGACACCGTAGCGAGGACCCACCCCAGCGATGCGACCGCGGCGATGAGGGGGAGCAAGAACGTCACCCTCGGCGGGACGATGCTCGAGGTGGTCGGGACGGTCACGTAGACGAGAAGGGCGATGTAGACTATCACTGAGGGGACGATGAGGAAGAGGGTCGAGAGAGCGGGGACGCTGCCTGCGGCGACGTCAAGCTTCGCGGCGGCGATGAGGAAGTCGAAGAAGTTCCCGAAGGTGAACGTCCCGCCGAAGCCCAGCATGGTGCTCGCTGCGAAGGTGAGGAAGCCGAACTCAAGCGTGATCGAGATCATCACGGCGATCAGGCTCCTGTTGCGCGTCATCTCCGCGACCCCTGTGAAGATTAGGTAAGAGGGAAGGACGACGAAGAGCGACGCGATCCACGTCGAGAAGATGGTGTGCGCCAGGGTGCTGAAGACCGCGCTCGGGGCGACGAGATACAGGACGATGAGGCCCATCACTATGAAGGTCTCGAAGGAGAGGAGGACGAGCAAGACCTCCAGCCTCGCCGGCCTGGAGCCGAAGTAGGCGACTATGCCAGCGAGCCTGACGACCTGGGTGATTATGATGACCGACTCGACGACGCCGATGCTCGACGCGTCGAGGTGCTGCAGGAACAGGACAGCCGAGAGCGCGAAGACGAAGTAGAGGGACAGGCCCACGGCCAAGGTGCACGCAAGAAGGACCCTGTTCGTCTTGCACTACCTCTCCAGCATCTTCCTTAGGAGCGGGAAGAGGTTCTCCTTCCCGGAGTAGATCACCGACCTCTCGGAGTAGGTCGAGGGGGGCGAGGCGTTCTCGTAGATCAGCAGCATCGGCTTCTCTGCGATGAGAGGAGCCATGCTCACGTCCTCGAGCTCCTTTAGGCCGGTTATCACAAAGTCCGAGTTGCTCACGACCGTTTCAATCTCTCTCGATCCCGCCGCTACGGAGCAGGCCATGACCGCCTCCGCGACCTCGTTGATGTCCTTGGACCTCACCTGGTTCAGGCCCAACATCCGCTCCTCCTCGATCCTCTCCGTGTCTTGGACCTGGACTTCGGGCGGCGAGTGGTAGAGCACGGTGAAGGTCGCCCCCATCTCCAGTATCTCCTTGCCGATGTAGCCCAAGGCCTCGCAGAGCTTGTCAATCCATTCGGCTCGGTCATCCCCCCTCGCCGCGAACTGGACGACCCCCACGCGGATCACGTCCTTCACGTTGGCCTCCCTGACCCTGGCGATGAGCGTCTCGTCGGGCGACTTTGCGACGCGCTTCCAGATGATGTCCTTGGTGTCCCCCGAAGTGTGGTATTCGTCGAGGCCGTAGAGCTCCTGCCCCGGGCCCGGGTATCCGGTGGGCTGGTCCCCGAACCCGAAGATTGTCAGCCTCCGGGGGATGACGGGGGTGAGCAGCGACAGTGGAAGTGTGTCCAGCACGAACTCGCTGTAGACGACCTGGTCGAGCCTCTGCAGGAGCTTGAGCGGGTCGTTGAGGGATATCCCGACCTTGACGCCCTCTGACCTTCCCGCGTACGTCCCCAAGAACCGGAGCCGCATCCTCCCCTCCCCGAGCGGCTCGACCTTCATCAGCTGGCCCGTCTCGATCTTAAAGTCCGTGGGCAGAGAGCCTATCCAGTCGTTGCCTCTGGTCTCTATCGTGAGTATGGTCTCGTACTCCTCGCCCTTGAACGTCCTGACGTGGCCGCTCTTCATCGAGACGCTGACGCCTGACTTTATCGCGAACTCGAAGATGGCGACCGACACCACCGCCATCAGCGCGAGGGAGATACCCAGGACGAGGAGCAGCCTCGCGTTGAGCAGGTCGGCTGCGACCAGTATGAGAACCGTAGCGACGAGATAGTCTCTTCCGCGGCGGGTTAGCGTGGGGGTTCCACTCTGTCGAGTATTGCCGTGAGTATGGCCTCAGGGTTCCGCGAGACCCCCTTGAGAGCGGCCGCGCGGTCGATCGTGAGCCTGTGGGTCAGCACGTCGTTGGCGATGGACTTGATGTCGGCCGGGGTGACGTAGTTCCTACCGTCGAGGAGGGCCCTTGCGCGCGAGCAATGCACGAGCTGGACCATCGCCCTCGGGCTCGCGCCCAAGACGAGCGCGCCCTCGGTCCTCGTCGCCTCGGCAACGCGCGCCAGGTAGGCGAGGACCTCGTCCGAGACTTTCACTTTGTTGACCTGCTTCACGAGCGCGTCGAGCTGGTCTAGGCTGAGGACCGTCTCCACGTCGTTGACGTCTATGCTCGTGAGGTTCCTCTTGAGTATGTCTGACTCGACCTCCCTGCTGGGGTACCTGAAGCTCACCTTGACCATGAACCTGTCGAGCTGCCCTTCTGGCAGCGGGTACACGCCCTCGAACTCCAACGGGTTCTGAGTGGCGATCACCATGAACGGGAACGGGAGCTTCTCGGTGTGCCCCTCCACCGTCACCTGCAGCTCCTGCATAGATTCGAGGAGCGCGCTCTGGACCTTCGGTGGGGCGCGGTTGATCTCGTCTGCGAGGAGGATGTTGGTGAAGACCGGCCCTCTCCTGAACTCGAACTCCCTGTTCTTCAGGTTGAAGACGAAGCCTCCGATGATGTCGAGGGGAAGGATGTCCGGGGTGAACTGGACCCTCTTGAACTGGAGCCCGAGGCACTTTGAGAACGCGTTGGCGATGAGCGTCTTCGAGACACCTGGGACGCCCTCGAGGAGCACGTGCCCCCTCGCGAGGAGGCACATCAGGAGGAGGTCGACCTCCCTCTCCCTGCCGACTACGACCTTGCCGATCTCCTTGACTACCTTGTCCCTTACCTCAGCGCCCAAGGGACGAGCCTCCGCTCCTTCCAGCGCTTATCCCACCGAGCATGTTCGCGACCTTGACGACCTCGCGAGGGTCTACGTCAGGCATCGGCTCTCCGCCATATCGATATTCCTCGTAGCTCTTCAGAGCGTCCTCCATTCCCTTGGTCTTCACGCCTGAGGACTTTAGCCTCGCGACCGCCTCCTCCCACGTGAAACCCGCCGGCAGGTCGGGGACGGCCTCCTTGAGGGCCTGCTCGAGGCCGGTGAAGGCGTCGGCCAGGTTCGATGCGTTGACCTTGCGCCTCCTGCGCCGGACGACGGCGAGTATCAATGGGATGTAGAGGGCGATGTTGACCACCAAGAGGGCTCCCAGAATTACCTGGTTGCTGACCATGTTACCGTCGTCAGGTTTCGAAAGGTGCCTTAAGAACTTGCAACGGCGCCCTTGAAACGTTTTTAGTCACCGCCGCGGGGTTTTCGTTCGGAGAGCTGAGATGGAAGTGCGCGCAGGAAAGTCGTCCAGGGTCACGAGCGCCTTGGCCATCTTGGGGCTCATCCTCGTCTCGATAGTGATGGTCCTCGTCCTCAACTCCGGCTCTCTCGTGAACCCTACGCTTCCCTTCTCGAACAGCAGCCCCAACAACAACCCCGGACCCACGGGGACGCTCGTGGTCCAGCTCCGTTCGAACCAGAACGAGAGCGACAGGCTCTCGGACCCGACGAACACGGTGATTCCTCTGGGCGAGAAGCCGATGGTCGTGATGTCTGCCGACAACACCAGCGCGCACTACGTGCAGGCCATGATCACCAACACGAGGGGCGACGTGTTGCAGGAGCTCGCCCCCGGCGACTACATCGTGAGGATCATAGACCAGACCCTCGTCATCAGGATCCCTGTCTCAATCAGCCTCAACAACGTGACGAAGGTCGTGGTGAACATATCCGGGAAGGCCTACCCCCTCACCTACAGCGAGGAGTCGGGCATCGTCCCCGTCGGGGGCAAGGCCCAGTCCAACATGTTCGTCGAGCTCCGCTCGTCTACGCCGGTCGCGAACGTGAGCGAGCCCGTCCTCCTCAAGGTGCGGGGCGGGGCGCCCGGGGTAGGATACCTCGCCAACGCAACCGTGTTGGCGCGGCAACTGCCTGCACAGGGGAACGAGTGGCTGGAGCTGGGAGCGGAGACCATCATCAACCCCGTGAACGCGACGGCCATCGTCATGACCACATGGTCCTTCACGAGCTCCACCTCCGTGGCGCCCATCGGCGTTGCGCCCGTCTCCGCGGACGTCTGACTGTCCGCGCTATCTTTTCTTCGTCGCCTTTCTCTTGGCTGGACCGGCCTTCGCCATGTACCCCTTGAGGGGGTCCCAATACGATGTCTTCCAGCCGCTGGAGTAGTCCGCGAGCTGCTCGGCGGGCACCTTCAGGTGCAGCATCCCGAGCTCTGTCCCTCCGTTCTTTGCGGTGAGGGCGAGCTCTAGCCTCGAAGACGGGTAGCCCTCGGGCCACTCCGTCGTCTTCCACTCCTGGACGATCCTCTTCCCCTTCACCAGCTCGAGGTTCTTCCCGATGATGTAGCCGCCCCACGCGGTGAACCTGGCGCCCTTCTTCGCGCTGGTGGTGGCGGGCGAGCCGGTGAAGTCGGCGTGCTTCTTCGGGTCGAGGAGCGCGTCGTAGATTTCCTCTGGGCTCGCTTTGAAGAAGACCTTCTGCTCGATTATCCCGAACTTGAGGGAGGGCACGGGTGGTCACCGTAGGCGCCTGTGATTTATGCGACTCGGTGCGACCGGGGCCTACTCGAAGGTCTTCTCATAGAGGACCGCCTGCCACCGCCCCACCTTCTTCGTGCCCGTCTGCACGAACCCGTTCTTCGAGTAGAGGCTCCGTGCGGGGGCCATGTGCGGCAGCGTGTCGAGGAAGAAGGAAGTGTAGCCCATAGACTTGGCCCGCTTCTCGAGCTCGTCGAGGATCGCCTGGCCGAAGCCACGCCGCTGGTATTCTGGATCGACCCTCATCCGCTTGAGCTCGGCGACCTTGTCCGTCTTCCACCGGAATCCGCCTATGGCCACGACCTTGCCGTCAGTCTCGCCGACAAGGAACTCTCCCTTGCCGTTGAGGTAGACGCCCTCGATGTCGTCGACGTCCGCGTCCCACGACCCGCGCGGAGAGACGGCGTCGAACTGCTTGAGGCCGAGGAGATGCAGCTCCAGCACCCTTGCGTGGTCCGCTTCCACGTAGCGCCGGATCAGGAGGGTCATGTCGCTCGGATCCCTCTCAGCCCTTGTAGTAGAAGCTGGGCTCTTTCATCTTTTCTTTGGCCACGTCCCAGTCGATCGAGCCGTCTTCGCTCGTCCACTCCACGAACGCCGCGCCCTGACCCGCCCATCTCGCGAATCTCTTCACCGCGGTCGCGTGAGGCTCGGCCGCCACGAACCGTCTCATGGCGACCCTGTCCGACCAGACTGAGACGGTCCAGAACCGCTTGCGCAGGAGGTCGGTCTTCACCCCGAACCGGATCGCCTCGCTCTTCATGAGCTGGCCCGAGACCCTGGACGACATCCTGAGGAAGGGGATGACGTCGAGCCATCTCCGGACTGGGAGGAACGTGGCTATGGAAAGGAACTCTTTGCCGGTGGGCGGATTGACTTCCGAGGTCCTCGCTGGCATTGCTTCTGCGGTTCTCCCTCTGGAAAATAAGTTTGTGGAATCCACATGAAGGCCAGTGCGGTCGAATTATCTCGAATTCTATGGGTGCTTAAAAGAAAAATTGGGATCGAGGGTAGTTTGTCACCGTCGAAACCACAGCAACTCCACTACCTGCACGAGATCTCGGAGGCGGGCAAGAAGGAGCGGTTCGTGTACTCGTGCTCCGAGTGCTCCTGCATCCTCAACGTGTCCGCGGCGCTGGAGCCCGTGGGGGACACCCTCGAGTCCCTCGAGAACCGCTGCCCCGGCTGCGGCTCGTCTCTCGAGGCCCGCATCTCCTGCAGGTCGGCCCTGATCCCTGAGGCGTGGTCCGAGATATCTCGCTCGGCCCACTCTCCGCCGAGGGCGCGCCCCCCCGAGACCAAGGTCGCGTTCCGGACCGCCTCGTCCCTGCGGGGGCTCTCGTTCAACTTCGCGCCGCTCGACGCGCTCGTCGGGCACTTCATCGACCCGGGCTGGTCGGTGGCGTTCACGGGGCGGTGCGCCAACGTGGTCGCGGAGTTCCTCTGCTTCAGGGCGCAGCTGCCGAAGGAGGCCGGGGGCTCGGACTCGACGGTCGTGCTGATAGACGGGGGGAACCGCTCCGACCTCTACCTCTTCTCCTCCTTCGCCAAGCTCTACGGCGTCGCCCCGAGAAAGGCCCTGAGGCGGGTGGTGACGAGCAGGGCGTTCACGATGTATCAGACGGCGAACCTGGTGGTGAAGGAGCTCGCGAGGGTGGTCGACGAGTACGGGGCGAAGGTCGTCCTGCTCTCAGACGTGCTGGGGATGCTCGACGACGATTCGGGGCTGCGCGAGGACGAGGCGAGGAGGCTCGCGGGCGCGGTCCGGCGCGGGCTGGACCAGGTGAGGAAGGAGAAGAAGGTCCTCGCGTTCATGACGCTCATCACGAAGACGCCGTATGACCGGGCGATGACCGACCACGCGGACGTCCTGGTCGAGCTCCACGAGTCCGGTCGATACATCGAGGGGACGCTGCTGAGGCACCCGTTCAGGAAGCGGCCCTTGACGCAGAGGTTCACGCTGCAGGAGCTCCTCTTCCACAACCGCCCGAGAGGGGCCGGTGACTAGGGATGGGGAGGACCACACCCTCGTTCAGGATCGCGGAGGCCCAGGAGATAGAGGAGTGGAGGCGCTTCAGGAGGTCGCTCCCAAAGAGAGAGCGGCCCGCCTTCGACGAGATGCTCAACGCCGCGAGGCTCTACGCCTCGGCGTCCTCGGCCGCGGTCAGGACCTCGAGGTTCGAGGGGATGGCGATGGCGATCGCCTTCCATCACTTCAAGCTGCTCTCGGGGGTGCTCGACAAGTGAGCCTCTCGGATCGGGAGATCATGGAGGAGCTGGGGAGCTGGAAGGGGTTCGGGGACGCCCTCAAGGCCGAGGACAGGGAGCTCTTCACGGAGATGCTCAGGCAGTGCTACGAGTACATCCCGTCGATGCACGCGAAGGCCTCACCTTTCTCCGCCGAGGCCCTGCTCATGAGCGTCCTCTTCGTGCAGCACAAGAGGATCGTCGCGATGGCCGCAGAGATGGAGGAGCTGAGGAAGAAGGCGGTGGCGTGACGGTGCGCGGGTGGATACTCGACCTCTACACCGAGAGCCCCGGGAAGATGGTCGTCTGGCTGAAGCTCGAGAACGGCGAGACCAGGAGGCTCACCGACAGGTGGGCGCCCTCGATCTTCGTCGCCTCCGACGACAAGAAGGACCTGGCCGACCTCGAGAAGGGCAAGGGCCGGGACTTTTCGTGGTCGAGGCGCGTCATGAAGCTCGAGAGGGCCACCGACAGGGCCGAGAGCGAGGTCCTCGAGCTTGTGGTGGACGACGCGAAGAAGCTCGCCCCGCTCGCTGAGGCCGTCGAGCGCTCCAGGCCCTTCGGGACCTACAGGCTCTACAACGTGGACGTGCCCCCGGAGCAGATGTATCTCTACGAGAACGACCTCTTCCCCCTCGCCTACTGCGAGGTCTCGGAGACGAGCGACGGGCTGAGCTGGGACATCCAGGACGACATCTGGGAGTGCAAGTACGCCGTCCCGAGCCTCCGGTCGGTCGACGTCGAGGTGGCCATCAAAAAGTCCGGGAAGATGGCCAGGTACTCCGACCCCATCGAGTCGATCGCCTTGAGGTGCGGTGGAGAGGCGTCGGTCCTGGACGGCGGGTCTGAGGAGGACAAGATCCTCGGGCTCGTCGAGGAGGTCAAGAGGCTCGACCCGGACTTCATATTCACCGACGACGGCGACGCTTTCGTCCTCCCCTACCTCGTCACGCGCGCCGGGGCCATCGGGGTCGCGGACAGGCTGAGCATAGACAGGGACGGGAGCGTCCTGTCGCTCCCAGCGAAGAAGGGGTCCTCCTACTTCAGCTACGGCAAGATCCTCTTCAAGCCCTCCGCGATGAAGCTCCGCGGAAGAGTGCATCTAGACACGATGAGCTCCTTCGTCTGCAAGGAGAGCGGGATGGAGGGCTTCTACGAGATGAGCAGGGTGTGCAGGCTCCCCCTCCACACCGCGAGCAGGGCGAGCATAGGCAAGGCGCTCTCCAGCCTCCAGTTCTACCACGCGACCAAGGAGGGCATGCTCATCCCTTGGAAGCCGGTCCTCGCTGAGAGCTTCAAGAGCCGGGCGGAGCTCCTCGTCGCAGACAGGGGCGGCTTCATCTTCGAGCCGGAGCTCGGGGTGCACGAGGGCGTCGGGGAGCTTGACTTTAGCTCGCTCTACCCGAGCATCATGATGAAGAAGAACATCTCCGCGGAGACGGTGAGGTGCTCGTGCTGCCCCGACTCTGCGAACAGGATCCCGGAGCTCGACTGGAACGTTTGCGAGAGGCGGCCGAAGGGGATAGTCCCGAAGGCGGTCGAGATAATCGTGGAGAAGAGGATGAAGTACAAGAGGCTGGAGAAGGTCACACAAGGCGAGGAGCGGGAGCGCTACGAGTCCCGGAGGAACGCGCTGAAATGGGTGGGCGTCGCGACCTTCGGCTACCTCGGGTTCAACAACGCGAAGTTCGGGCGCATCGACGCGCACNNAGGGGCTTCAAGGTGATGCACGGCATCGTCGACTCGCTCTGGCTGAGGAGGGAGGGGGCGAACGAAGATGATTTCGAGAGGCTCCGGAGGGAGATAGAGGCGGAGACCAAGTTCCCGATCTCCTTCGAGGGGATCTACAAGTGGATAGCATTCCTGCCCTCGAAGGTTAACGCGGGTGTCCCGGTCCTCAACAGGTACTTCGGCGCCTACAGGGACGGGCGGGTCAAGGTCCGCGGGATTGAGGCGAGGCGGCACGACACGCCGACGCTCTTCACGAAGTGCCAGCTGGAGATACTCTCCGTGCTCGGCAGGGGCAAGACGGTGAAAGAGGCGACGGCGCTCGTCGACGAGTGCGTGGGCGTCTTCCTCAAGTTCGCGTGGTCCATCCTAGACCACAGCGCGCCCATAAGGGAGCTCGTCTTCACGAGGCGCCTCTCGAAGAAGCCGGAGGAATACGTGAACCGGTCGCTCACGTCCACGGTCGCGGGCCAGCTTGTGCGGGAGGGGGTCGAGCTGCACGCCGGGGAGTCCGTGAGATACGTGATAACGGACTACGAGTCCAAGTCGGCTGGCAGGAGGGCGGTCGCGTTCGACCTCGTGGACGAAATGACGGCCTACGACTCGAAGAGGTACGTGGCCCTTCTCGCGGAGGCGTGCTCGACGGTCCTCGAGCCGTTCCGGGAGGACTGCAACGCCGAGGGGTTGGTGCAGGCGGTAAACAGGGAGATCCTGCACGCTGAAGTCTTGATTTGACCAAGGCTCATGGGAACACGTCAGCTTGACCAAAGTGGAATATAGCAGACATGCCCTGGAGAGGATGCGCGTCAGAGATGTGAGCAAGCGTCAAATCGGCATTGTTATTCGCAATCCAGACTTCTCATATGAAGACGTCGAAGCAAACACGTTGGTCTCGGTGAAGAAGCGAGAGAAAAGACACGTCGTGGTAATATTCACGCTCACGGACGAACGAGTCAGAGTTGTCACAGTCTACCACGCTTCAGAAGTTGACAGGCTTATTAGTAGGAAACTGAAAAGAGGAGCTTGGCTGGTCAAAGAATGAAGGTAAGTTATGACTCTGAGGACGATGTTCTCTACATGCACTTCAAGAACGGGCCGGCCGAGACCGTCAAGGAAGTCGAAGACAATGTCATCGTGGAGCTCGACGAGAAAGGGGAAGTCATGGGCATAGAGCTCTGGGGCATTAGGAAAAAAGGGGTGTTGAAGCAGCTCACGCAAATCGCCGTAAACCCCTAAGCGGGTACCTGCGCAACCGATTACTGCGGGCTGAGCCCAGCGCGCCGCCTATGGTTGAAGCCTAATATTATTCGGGCTCTCGAGCGGCTCTCGAATGAGCCAAGGAGGAGGATTCGGGCCGGATTTCCAGGCGGCAAGCTCTAAGCTCTACAGGCTCGAATATGCGGTGGTCACAATTGCTATCCTGGTCTTTCTCATCTACAGGTGGCTCTACCTGGGAGGCCTTGACTGGGCGTCGACCTTTTTCTGGATACTCTTCCCTGACCTGGTCGCATTCATACCCATCGGGATCTCCTCGAAAAGGAAGGAATGGCCGACGTGGGGAAGCTACCTCTACAACACGGTCCACACTTTTCTCATTTGGGGATTTGCGTTCGCCTTGTCGTGGCTGGTCTTCGGAGCTCCTTACTGGCCCATCCTCGGGTGGCTCGGACACATCACCGCAGACAGGGCGATCGGATACGGCCTCCGGTCAAGCTCGAGATAATGACGGGCTAATTGTTGGAAGTCGCAGGGACCACATACAAGTAGATCGAATGCGGCTTGGTCCAGCCCTTGGGTATGACCTCTATCTCCTTAGTCGCCTTCCAGGCCGGCACGGGGTAGTCGAAGTTCACGAGCCTAGCGCCTGGTCTCAGCTCCTCCATGAACTTCGGCGTGAGCAGGTTTAGGGTGTAGCTCGAGAGGTACGTGCAGAGGACGTCGACCTTCCTCAGGCTGACTTTCTTGAAGTTTCGGCAGGTTATGCTGGCCTGCTTAGAGAGCCCGAGTTCCCTGATTTTTTGGCGGGATGCCTTGACCAAGCGCTTCCTTGTCTCCACGCCCACCGCCCTGGCGCGAAAGTCCCTAGCGGCAACTATCACTATCCTGGCGTCGCCCGAGCCGAGGTCGAAGACAGCCTCGCCAGGTTTCACCGAGGCGAGGGAGAGCATCGTTGGGATGATGTCCTCGGGGGTCGGGACGTGCGGCTCAGTGTAATTCAATTATTGCCGATTGGTTCCTGCCTTAGATAAGCATCCGGGCGTGGAATCATCCTTGGATCCCTAGGTGACTACATGCACTTGAGTCTGTCATTTGGGTGACTACATTCCCCCACGCCGCAACCACCAGGTGACTACGTCCACCTGTTTCGGACTCGAAGGGAGCACTACATCGCTGTAGTGGTGCCGGCCCTCGTCTTCGAGACAGCCCCGAAGGCGACCAGTGCGATACCGACGACTGCCAGAGCTCCGCCCAAGTAGATGAATGTCGGGTTGTTGTCCATCAGGCTGCTCCCGCCCATGATCCCTGCCCCCTGTGAGGCCCATCCAATTCCGATGAGCGTGAGTACGACCCCAAAGAATATCGGGATTGCTCTTCTCATTTTCTTCTCGTTTCGATACGGGCAGAGCAGCTATTTTAGGGGTTGCTCGGAATCTGAATGTCGGGCCAACTTAATCAGTTGCGAGATAGGGTAGCGAGTTGATCCTCACGCTGAATCATTGCGGAAGACTTAATCTACCCGTATTACCACTAGACCGTGGTAATGACAAACCAAGGTGAACATCTCGAAACGAATTCCGGGATTGCCTGTGACAACACGGGCTTGATCACAGAATACGGGATAGGGGCGTCAAAGCTCTTCGGCTGGAGCGCCGACGAGGTGGTGGGCAAACAGAGGGTTACTCTCTTTCACGAGCCTGCCGCGGTCCCGACACTAGTCCCGAGGCTCCTGAAGACGGCGGCCGAGACCGGGAAGTTCGAGGAGCAGGTCACGTTGGTGAGGAAGGATGGCTCGAAGTTCATCGGACTCTTGACGGTGCGGCCGCTGAAGCGCGGCAATGAGATAACCGGCTACATGGGCCTGACTCGGCCGATCAGGAATCTCTAGTCAAGGGAAGACGGCGGTTGCCCCATCCGGTCTGGGTGCGCGAGCTCAGGGCGCCATTCCTCCTGCTGCCCGTCATCTTCGTCCCCGTAGGGCTTGCGATCGCCTGGTCACAGGGCCACTTCAACCCATTGTATGCGGTCCTGACCATCGCAGGGGTCGTCAGCCTCCACGCGAGCGTCAACGTGCTCAACGACTATTTCGACTTTAAGAGCGGAATCGACCTTGCCACCACGCCCACCCCATTCAGCGGCGGAAGCACCATCCTCCCGAGCAAGCTCATGAGCCCGTCAAGCGTCCTCGGCATGGGCGTCCTGTTTTTGGGAGTCGGAGTCACAATCGGAGGGTACTTCATCGAGCAATTCGCGTTCAGCCCCCTCCTGATCGCAATCGTGGCGATCGCGGCGCTGTCAGTGGTCTCCTACTCGTCGGTGACCTCCAAAGTGGGCCTCGGGGAGCTCATCACGGGCCTGAACTTCGGCCCGCTCCTTGTCTTGGGGACCTACTTCGTCCAGACGGGGACTATCGCCGTCGAGCCCATCCTTGTGGGTCTGCCGCTGGGGATCTTTACCGCGGGGATCCTCTACGTGAACGAGTTCCCGGACACGGAGGCCGACAAGAGCAAGGGGCGGAACCAGCTCGTCGCAAGGTGGGGAAAAGCTACAGCAGCCGGCCGCTTCAAGGCGCTGATGATTTCGGCCTACGCGATTCCGGTGGTCGCCGTGCTAGTGGGTGCCGTAAGCCCTGCGGCGCTGCTCGTTCTTGTGACGATTCCAAAGGCGAGGACGACGGTCAAGCTTCTCAGCCAGAACTACGACAAGACGATGGAGCTCATCCCTGGCATGGCCTCGATGGTCATGACGACCCTGTTCTCAGGGGTGGCGCTGCTTGCGGGCTACGTGATTCTCGGACTGGTCCTGAAGTTCGTCCTATGACTTCATGAGTTGCGTGGCCCTTTGAGAGCCTAGGCTCCCTTCAGGTAGCTGACGTCTATTGCCAGCCAGATCAAGTCGGCGACGGCGATTATGATGCCCAACAACAGCCATGTCACGTCGGTGTAGCTCGTGTAGGTCCAGTAGATGTCCGCGACCAGGATGACGACCCCCATCAGCATCGCGACCGCCGATTTCATGACTGACAAAGTGCCTGACCCGAAGACCTTGACCTAGAAGGATGGCTCGCCGATAAAAGCTCTTCCTCATGAGTCGGGCGAGCGGATGCTCTTGCTCTCGGAGAGTCAGCTGGACATCTTTCTCAGTATCTCTTCCGCGGTGTAAGACTTGCCGTCCTTGAAGACTACCTCCGGGCAATTCCCCATCGAGTACTTTGCGGCGGAGAAGAGAAACGGGAGGATGTTCGTCCCCTTTTCGGTGAGGGTGTATTCTATCTGGACCGGCCGCCCCGGGGTGACGTCCCTCTTGATCATCCCGGCGTCTTCCAAATCCTTTAGCCGGTTCGACAGCACTTTCGGGTTGATGCTCCCTACCCCGGTCTTGATCCGGCCGAACCTATTCGCTCCGAAGAACAACTCACGCAAGACTAGGACGGTCCATTTCTTTCCTACTATCCTGAAGGTCTGCTCGATGGGGCACGACCGGTGGTTTGGGTCAGCATAGATTGCGGCGAGATACTTTCCTTCTAGCAAGTTGGTTAGATTTGGATAGCTGGGCCTTAAATGCTTTCCATTCGGTAGCACCTACATGAATGTAAGCGACCACTGGATCGGGGCGGATAGTGGTCGATGATGAGGCTCTCGCGCAACGGCAAGATCCTCGCCGTCCTGTTGCTCGTGTTCGTCTTCTGCGACTTTCTCCTTTCTCCGCTCGGCTTCGAGACCAGAGGGTCGGCAATCCTAGGTAATCCCGCGTCTGCGCCGTGGCTGGGCCTTCTCTTCGGCGGGTTGATCCTCAACATCCTCGCGCTCATCCTGGTCGGCTTCAAGCCGAGGGTAGCGTCTATCCTTACCATCATCGGCTCTGTCGGCTACATCATACTCGCGTTCGCAGACCAACTTGGTCTCGTGACCTCGGTGAAGACGCCTCCTCTGATCACGGACGTCGAGGTCGTC
>PLCG01000043.1 GCA_003135575.1 Nitrososphaerota archaeon | reverse complement strand
GGCACCTACCTAGCGACAATAATTGTAAAGGCGCCGACCCAAGCGATCAACAGCACTTTTGACTTCAAGGTCGTGCGCAACCTAATCAAGATTAACACAGTCATGGGCCCGGTGGTCGTAAAGCTCACGGTGAAGGCCGGAGAGCCGGTCATTTGGTACAACGCGGACCCCCCGAACGATGACGGCGGAACGGGAATCCACAATGTGACATTCCAAAGTCTACGCGCGTCGTCCGGTCTGCTCGCAACAGACGAGGTGTGGAGTTACATATTCCAAACGCCAGGCGTTTACAACTACACTGATAATCAGGAGCCGAGCGTAACCGGAGTAATCACGGTAACAGCATGAGTCGCTTGCGAGACCGCCGATGCCCGGGGAACCTAAAGGTCGCGGAGACGCTCACTTGAATCGAAAAACGGTAACGATCGTTTTGGTTGCCGCGCTGGTGCTCGCCGCAATCTCAACCTTTGCGCTGTTGAGGAATCCCAACTATGGAGCACAGACCTCAGGCAGTCTATGCGGGGTGTCGCTGATTCAACAGATAACGCTTCCAAACGCTTCTGGCCGGATTGACCACATGACCGTCGATTCTTCAGGTGGCAAGTTGTTCGTAGCAATGCTCGGAAACAATTCGCTCGCAGAGGTCAACCTGACTCAAGGGGCGTTCGTTCGCAGTCTCCAAGGGTTAGCGCAGCCACAAGGGGTCTTGTTCGTCCCTTCGGCGAACAAGCTCTTCGTCACAAACGGAGGAAGTGGCCTTGTAGATATCGTCGATCCTAATAGCCTCCAAGTCACGAACTCGGTGCAACTCTCATCGGACGCCGACAACATAAGGTACGATTCGCACGGGCTTGTTCTCGTGGGATATGGTTTCGGGGGAATAGCAGTCCTGAACCTGACCACCGAGAAAGTGACTGCCTCGGTCGGCCTAATCGGTCACCCTGAATCCTTTCAGCTTGATCGAAATGACAGCAAGATGTTCGTGAACGTGCCAGCGGGAAGCTACGTGGCGGTGGTGGACAGAGACACGAACTCGATAATCTCACGATGGCCTCTCCCTTCGAATGTCTCCGCGAACTTCCCGATGGCGCTCGACGAGATTCACCATCGATTATTCGTCGGTGCGCGCCTCCCTGCTGAGGTCGTCGTTTACGACACTCTTTCGGGACGCGTCGTCGATACGATTAGCGTCGGGCAAGGGCCAGACGACGTCTTCTACAGCCCTAATGGGTGCCTATACGTCTCATCGCGCGAAGGCTACACGTACGTCTTCTCACAGACCGACCCGGACCATTACAAAGCCGGCGACAATGTCTTCACGGGAATCGGAGGTGGGACGTCTCTCCTTCTCCCTCAGTTAGGACGGCTCTATGTTGCGATTCCTCAAAACCAAAGCCAACCGGCGGAGGTGGGCGTCTACGCGGCGCGATGAACGGGTCGTCAACCGCAAATAAGGTGGGCCTGTGCATGCGTTTGAGACATCATCTCGCTCGTGCGCAAAGGGGAGCAGCCTCTGCAGGCCGACCCGGTAAACCCAGGAATCGCCATTATCAGCCCTGACGGAAAATCTTTTGTTAAGATTACAGAACTAATGAGAAAACGGCCGACTACAGGACAACGACTATCTCACCGAGCGAGTAGTCCCCGGGATCGTAGTAGCGGTAGGTCCCGGGCTGGGCAAACGTGTAACTCCAGATCCCGCTTAGCCCCAACGAAGGCGAGGCTACATCCATGTTCTGAAATATGACCCGATGGAACTCCTGACCCGGCTCGTCGCTCAGCACGCCATCCCTGCTCACCCAGGTCACTGCTTCTCCGGCCTTGACTGTCAGATTGACGAATCTAGTCGACCCGACTGACATGAAGAGAAGGTTCTTCTGCACATGGACGCTGAATGACTGATTAGCGACTCCCTGCGGCCCCTCCAAAGAGATGAAAATGGGATAGTCCCCGGGACTCATGCCACTCGAGCTCCTGACTTGAAAGTCGGCGCCGATTCTTACCGAAGCTGACAGAGTGAGCGTAGTCGGATCAATCTTGAACGATAGCCCAGGGGGCGCCTTCACCGAGGCCGTATAGGGTCCCGCGATGCCGCCAATGGGATGAACCACAAGAGTGTAGTTCCCACTTCCCCCGACGGGAACGAGCAGGTCCGCAGGTACTATGCCCAGGGCGAAGTATAACGAGGCATTTCCTCCGACGCCGCTCGTCACGACGGTCCCGGAACCAAACTGCGAAGAAAATCCTGCAGTGGAACTGGCAACCTCGCTCTTCGTTTCGGACGGCGGCGGCCGCCCTAAAATGACAAGGACCGCTGCCAGACCCAGGAGGATGACTATTGCTGCAAGTCCGATCGTCGTTCTCATGTTCAACCTGACAAACTTGCGCCGATGGCATTCAGCGCAACTTATACATTCACATTCAGTCTAGAGAAGACTGAGAGCATGACTAGACTGGCAATGAAGCGCTCAAAGTTGTTTATCATCGTCCTTGTATTTGGAGTTCTCTCGATAGCCTTCCTCACTCAGCTTGGGGGAAGAACAAGAAATATGCCTGTCGAATCAAGCACAATCACCCCAAGTTCCACGACGTCATTGCCTCAACCAAGCCTAACAACCTCTTCCAGCCTGACGAAACTCGTTCCCGGCCTCTTTGCATTCAGTCAATATTCCAACGAATTGTTTCTGACACCGAGCGTGACCATGAACTACACCATCACGATTACGCCTATTGACAACAGAGTAAGCGGCGACGTCGCACTTTCTGCGGCATCGCCTGTCTCAGGGGTTTCCATCCTACTTGAGCCGAAAGGGTTCACATTCCAAGGGGCCGCTGAGGCCATCCAGGTAGCGATCTCAGTTGCGCCTTCCGTGACCTCGCCAACCGTCCCTGTTAACATCTTGGCGACCACGAACTTGGGCATTGCAAATCAGACTTTCACTTTCAGCGTGGAGAGGGAGCGAATAGTCGTGTATCCGGGTTCAACCGAATTCGCAAAGCCGAGCGTTCTACACGTGAGCACGGGGCAAAGGGTCACTTGGTTCGATAGCGTGGACATAGACGACGACGGAAACGGGTACGTCAACGTAGTCCTCAGCGATGGGTCGGCCGCTTCACCTACGATGGCTAGATATGACCTGTGGTCCCATACATTCGACAAGCCGGGCACATACACGTACTATGTGACGGTGCTTGGAGGCGGCTCTTCCTCCGGCTCGATCGTCGTCGGGTAAGCATGGCAGTGGAGGAACCTAAGCGAAGAATTGTGTGGACCTGGGGGGACTCGCCAAAAATAATTAGGGTGCGCTTATAAGTAAATGGTATCCATTAAGACCCACCAAGAGGTAAGTCTTTCTTGTACAAGACTCACAACCGACTACGAGCAGCATTGATGTAGACAATCTGGGCAATTACAAGGGCAGGGACATCCGCATCGGCCGCATCTTCTTCCTTGACTATTCTTTGCTGTTATCTTTACCCACCTATTCTGAACATTATCCCACCACCACTCGTATAGCTCCTGTGCTGTTTCTGACCCTTCTGGAGATTCGAGGGTCGACATTTCCGGATCTGGTGCATCTTAGGAACTATTGGGTTTTTGCATTTCGAAGCGAAACTATTTCTTCACTTTTTCAGGAACAATTCCGGTGCTGTATATCGTCATCACGGTGTCCCTGAGGAGGGCCATGTTGTCAAGGTCGAAGTCCGACTCAGCCGAGATCAGCATCACGTTCTTCCCGCCGAGATAGAAGGTTAACACGTTTAGCTTCTCTCGATTCACGTACGTATATTGCATCTTCCCGAAGTATTGGTCCCAGGTCTTGTCAGTCCCAATCTGTATCGTCAGATTTGCCATCAGCCTGAGATTTTCACTGGCAGGTTCCATAGAGGGGATGCCTTTTCTCATCCCTCCTGCGATCAATCTACCTGTCTCATCGAGAACTCCTGCGTACCTGACCCGTCTGTTAAACTTGAAGGCCTGAATGCATAGCTTATCCAGCGGATAGGTCATGATTCCATCCAAGAATCTTTTCGTTTGTTCGGTATAAGGCTTGATTGCTCTACTGTCTTTTTGGCTCCAAGCGGGGTGCAGGCGAGCTATGCGTCTGTGCCTTCTCCCACAGGCCCGCGCCTATTCTCGGGCACTGGCCGGTCAGCCAACCTTTGGGAAGTCACCGGGTGCTTTGGGAGGGCAACTTGGGGCCGCCAATCTTGGCACAGGTTAGTTTAATCTGATCCAGCATGATTATCGCTGGGCGATCAAGATCAACCCAATGCTTGCAATGTTTGACCTTGAAGGATGCCCTTAGAGCGTAAAATAAAAAGGGCGGGAGATCGAGAATCTACTTCTTGCTTGCCGGTTTGATTGCGCCGATGCGGAAGATTGGCTTTCCACAGGAACCACAGGTGCCCCTAATGGC
>PLCG01000052.1 GCA_003135575.1 Nitrososphaerota archaeon | reverse complement strand
AGCGCCGCCGTGTGCTCATCCACCTTCTCGCGCAGGTCGTCGACGTCGATGTTGCCGCGCGGGTCGGTCTTCACCGGCGTGACCTCGTACCCGGTCATCGTCACCGACGCCGGATTCGTGCCGTGTGCCGTGTCGGGAATCACGACCTTGCGCCGCTGCTCGGACTCGCCCCGCTCCTCGAAGTACGCACGGACGAGCATGAGGCCCGTCAACTCGCCCTGCGCGCCCGCGGCCGGCTGCAGCGAGACTCCGTGCAGGCCGGTCACCTCGGCGAGGACCTCTTGCAACCGCCACTCGAGCTCGAGCGCGCCCTGCGCCGCGTCGTCCTCGACGAGCGGGTGCAGGTTTGCGAAGCCGGGGATGCCGACGATGCGCTCGTTGACCCGCGGGTTGTACTTCATCGTGCAGCTCCCGAGGGGATACATCCCCGTCTCGACTGAGAAGTTCATCTGGGAGAGCCTGTTGAAGTGCCTCAGCACCTGAAGCTCTGAGAGCTCGGGCAGACGGGCATCCCCGTTCCTTCTGACCGACTGGGGGACGAGGGACTCGCTTCCCTTGGCCTTCGCCCACTCCCGGATCTTCGCGTCCTGCGGGACCAAAAAACCCAGCCTCCCTTTCCTGCCCATCTCGGAGAGGAGCGGCTCGTCCCAATACGCCTGTCGGAACCTCCTTCGTTCCTTGGAAGGGGCCTCAGCCATCTCCTAAATCACCCCTGCCAGAGCGTCGACCAGACGCCCGATGTCGTCGCTCGAGTGGAGCTCGGTAACGCAGAAAGAGCCGGCCTCGCGTATCTGGAAGTAGTGCTCGGCCAGAGGGTATCCACCCATGACGCCCCTCTTCGCGAGCTCAGAGAAGACCCAAGGGGCCTTGCGCCTCTCGTAGCCCACCGTGAACTCGTTGAAGAAAGGCCCGCTGAAGAGCGGGGCCTTTACCCCGTTCAGCTTGCCGATTCTCTCGGCCGCGTAGTGTGAATTCGCAAGATTCACCTCTCCCAGCTTCCGGAAGCCGTTCTTTCCCAGGAGCGACATGTAGGCGGCTGCTGCCAGTGCCAGGAGCGCCTGGTTCGTGCAGATGTTCGAAGTAGCAGCCTCCCTCCTGATGTGCTGCTCTCTCGTCTGGAGCACCATGCAGAACGCCTTCTCTCTGCCGTCCTTCGTGGTGGTCATGCCGATGAGCCTCCCCGGCATGCTCCTCGCCAGGCCCACGTCCTTCACGGCGAAGATGCCCATGTGCGGCCCACCGTAATTCATGGGCACTCCCAAAGGCTGGCCCTCGCCGACCACGATGTCTGCGCCGTAGCTGCCCGGGTCGCGGAGCACGGAGAGCGAGATCGGGTTGATGCCGACCACCGCGAGCCCCCCGGCCGCGTGGACCAGCTCGATGGCGCTATCCACGTTCTCCTCAATCACGCCGAAGACGTTGGGGTTCTCCAGGTACAAGGCCGCGACGTCCCCTCCGCCTTCCTTCGAAAGGCCCGACTTCAGTGACTCTAGGTCCAGCCCTCCAGTGTTCGTGTCGAACTCGACTGGCCGCAGCTTCACGCCCATCGGCTCAGTGTAAGTCTTGATTACCTCCAGCCTGCCCTGCCCGATCCCCTTCGCGACGAGGACCGTCTTCCTTCCCTTCACCCGGGACGCCATCCTCAGGGACTCTCCGGCAGCCGAGGCCCAGTCATACATCGAGCTGTTGCAGACCTGCATCCCGAGGAGGTCGCACATCATGCTCTGGTACTCGAAGAGCGCCTGGAGCATCCCCTGGCTGATCTCGGGCTGGTACGGCGTGTAGGCAGTGTAGAATTCCTGTCTGGATAATATCGAGTCGACGGCCGCCGGTATGTAGTGGGGATAGACTCCCCCGCCTAGAAAGCAAAGAGACTCGGGAGGCGTCTTGTTCTTCGAAAGCCGCCCGTGAAGCTCCCTCCTCACGACCGCCTCGCCCTCCCCGTCCGGAATGCCCAGCTTCCTCTTGAGGCGGAGCGGCTCGGGGATGTCCGAGAAGAGTTCGGCGATGGAGCCTGCCTTCACCTGCTTCAGCATCCTCTCGATCGTCTCGTCTTCGAGATTAGGCAGGAACGGGTGGGCTTCTACCATTTCTAGGAGCGAACCACCCACCCCCGAGACCGGTTGAAATACGCTTCCCCGTGAAAGAGGGCCGTTCCTATCCAAGCCGAGTTACCTGCGCCTTGAAGGCGACTAAGGCCGCAAGCAAATCGATTAAATACGGTTCAGCGATGGCTATCCAAACCTTTGAACTGGAGAGCTTTCCTCGCAGTGGCCATGATGTTGGGCCTGGCGCTCGGCTTTGCGCCCGCATTCTCCCAGGCCTCGACGCCCTCCACCACCGCCAGCGTCTCGTTCAACCACTTTTACATCATCACCTCCTACGGATTCGGGGTGCTGAACGACAGCTTCACCTTCAAGAACAACGGCACCTCCGCCGTCCAGATCCCCACGCTCCAGGTGGGGCTGCCCGGTATAGCGGCTTCAAGGACCTTCGGCGTCGTCCTCAGCCCCAGCGACCAGTTCTCGGTCTCCCAGGCGCCCTCCAACGGAGACACGATTTTGACGATAACGCCCAACCAGCCGACGCTCAGTCCCGGCGCGACCTCGACGGTCGCCCTGAAGGCCGTCTTGAACAACATCCTGAACTACTCGAACGGGGTCTACACGAACGCCGCGCACGTGCTTGTAGTCGTCCAACCGTCCTTGAACGTGAACGTCACGCAGCTAAAGTCGACCTTGATCATTCCCGTAGGAGGCGCGCTGTCGCCCGTCCCGACCGGTTACGTTGCCTCCGCTTCGAACGCGACCGCCCCGTCCTACACGCTGACGCAGGCTGCCGTCCGGCCTGTCGGCTCTGCGCTTTACCTGAACTTCACCGACACCAACCAGTCGGCCTTCACGCCGCTCACGGTGGTGAACCTGGTGAGGACCATCGTGCCGAGCGCCAACGCGTACCCCATGGTCCTGGACGAGTTCACGATCCACAACCTCGCAGCCTACAACATCGCGCAGATACACATGTACCCGCTCGCGACCAGTCTGAGGTCTGTGACCTTGGTCCCCAACACGGAGCCGCCGCTCCTGAACCCCCAGAACGTCCCCCTGGGCTCGGGTGGGATCCTGGCTTTCGCGAGCACGAGCCTTGCTGCTCCGGTGCTTCCGAATAGCAGCATCTCTCTCACCGTCTCGTATCCGCTTCCAGCTTCGATGATGAAGATCTCTGGCAACACCGTCCAGCTCACGATACCCTACTCGCCGCTAATCGCCGCCCCGGTCAACAACTACACGATACGGCTGGCCGCTGTAAAGGGCGTCGTCCCGAGCGGGCCCACCGCCGTGAACAAGACGGTCACTCCCTTCACCCCAGGAAACGTGGTCTTCAGCTACTCTGTGAGCCTGGGATGGGTGGCCGACCAGGCGGTCCCCGCCGCGGCACTCATCTTCGTCATCGCGTTCGCGATGTTCGCCATCCAAAAGCCCGCGACGAAGGAAGAGGAAGGCGAGAAGGTAGTCCGCAAGCTCTCCGACGTCTTGAAGGCCTTCGACGAGAAGACCGGGCTGGAGACCCAATACATGGCGGAGCTCGCCTCTGCCACCAAGGGCTCGATAAGCAAGACGGAGTTCGACCGCATGAGGAACGAGGTGAGCGAGCTGAGAACCCGGGCCGTCCAAAGGCTCAACGAGATGAAGCAGGACCTCGGCTCCGGAAGGCAGTTCGACCTCCTGACGAGGGTCGCGGAGGCGGAGAAGGAGGAGGACCGATCCTTCAGGGACCTGCTAAACCTATACCTGCAATACCACGGGAACAGGATGAACGAGGAGACCTTCAAGAGGCTCCAGCCCAACTACAGGAAGAGGGTCGAGTCCGCGGTCAACCATCTCTCCGACCTGCTCCACCAGACCCAGACCGAAGAGAAGTAGCGGTCGCACGCCCACGGCGGCTCGGAAACCGTTCCCTAACTGGTCGTGCTCACGAATATCGGGCTGCTAGTCTTGCTCGACGCGAGCACGGCCTCTGCTATCCTGGTCACCATGAGGCCGTCCTTCCCGTTCACGATGGGCTGCCTCCCCTCGGCTATGGCGGCGGCATATTCCTTCAGCTCGAGCATGAGCGGCTCCTGGACCGTGTGCTTGGGTACCCTCGACCCGGCCTGCTCGTGCACACGTATCTCCTGGGAGATAAAGTCCAATGTGACCACGCCCTTCTCAAACACCGCGCTCAGGTCCCTCCTTCTGCTCGGAGTGACCCAGTTCGTGATGATGAAGGCAGTCCTCTGGTCACCGAAGCCCAACAGGATGGCCGCGAAGTCCTCGTTCTTCCCCATCACGCTCCCGACGCGCGCGTAGACCGTCTTCGGCTCCTCCCCGAAGAGCCACCTCGCGGTGTCAATGTCGTGGACCGACGCGTCCTTCACCACCCCTACGTCCACGATGTTCTCGCCCCTCTGGTTCTCGCGGTGATACTCGAAGAGTATGGGCCTTCCCAGCGCCCCCTGGGCTATCATCTTCTTCAGCTCGGAGATCGCGGGGTTGAACCTCTCGATGAAGCCCACGGTCAGTATCTTCTTCGACTTCTCCGCCTCCTTGATCAGGTCCTCCGCCTCCCTCACCGTGCTTGTCATGGGCTTCTCGACGAAAGTGTGGACCCCTGCCTTCAGCGTCTTGCTAGCCACCGAGAAGTGCGTCGATGCTGGCGTGCATATCGTGACCCCTTCCGGTTTTTCCTTCCCGAGCAGCTCGTCCACGTCCGAGTAGGCCTTCACGCGGTACTTCTCGGCGTACGCGGCAGCCCTCGAGGCGTCAAGGTCGCAGACGGCGACCAGGTGCCCGAGCTCGCTGAGGACCCTCACGTGGTTCTTGCCCCAGCCTCCGGTGCCGATGACAGCGATTCTTGCCATGAGGTTGCCTTGTCCGGCGTCCTTCGGGCGGTTTTAACGGTTTGTGGCGCACCGCGTCAGGCGCGGCTGATTGCGGTCGTGGCACGGAGTATCGTTATCTCCGAGCTCCTGAAGCTCTTCTTCAGGCCCTTGAACCAATCGTAGTCCCCGGGCGTGCACACTATCGCCACGCTGTGCTTGTAGCTGTCTATGAGGTCGTCCGCCCGCGTCTTCGCGTCGACTTGCCTCACGTCGGTCACGTAGTCTCTCAGCTTCTCGGTCAACGACTGCGCGGTCGCCAGCCTGTCCGCGCGCATCTCGTGCTTGTCCGCCGACCACGCCACCATCACCCTGGTCCTGCTGGCTTTGAGCTGGAGCTCTCTCAGGAGGTCGCGCGTCTCCTCCACCACGTATCTCCCATAGTTCTCGAGGCTCTTCACGGCGGCGCCGGCCAGGTAAGTTATCGGCTCCCCGACGTCTTCGCTCGACTGGATCGCGGTCAGGTCGAAGATGAGGGACGCGAGCTGGTCGACGTATCTCTCAGGCTGNNGGCTGGGTGCCCGTCGAGGCCTTCAGTTCGCGGGCCTTGCGCATCAACTCGACCTCCGCCGCCATCGAGGTGCAGATCCCAAGGACGCGCGAGATATACTCCAGCTCCAGGCTTGCTATCCTTTCGTAGGTCGTCTTGAATCCGAGCTCCTCCAACGACTCGAACTCTTTCGAGGCGGCCTTCGAGCCAATCAAGGCGACCGGGCTCGCCGAGGCCGCGGGCTCAGCGCCCGGCCCTGGAAGAGGTCCCGTCGGGCAATACCCGTAGTTGAGCCTCTCCCCGACCTTCATGCCCGTCTGCTTCTCGAGCAGGGCTGCGTTGTCGGCGTTGCCCCCGACGCCCGTCGGGAGGAAGTTCACGACCGTCGCGCCGCTCGAGGCGTACTTCGCGACGTCCCTGAGCTTGGCGCTCGCCTCGATTATCGACTCGTCCCCTATCTTCCTCAGCTTCGGGGTGAACATGATGACCGTGGCCTCGGATAGGACCTGCGAGACAGGCTTGAGCCCCATGAGCATCTCGTCGCCCACAAGGTCCTGGACGGTCTTGTGGCTCCTCACCATCCCCGGCTCGAGGTCCATCGCCATCTGGAGCGTCTCGTCGACGATGGTTACGGATGCCTTATCGATGACGCGCGCGGCGACGGTGTATCCCTCGCTCGTCAGACCGTAGACCGCGACCTTCGGCTTTGGCAAAATTGGGGAAGCTCTGCGCCCACATCTTGCTTCTGAGAGATTATAGACTTTCGATTGTCGCTCCCGGCTGGAGGTGGTTTCTAATCGTCTCGCTATCAACTCGTAGGCGCTTTTATCGAATTCTCAGCTTTCCTAGACAATTTTGCCGTTGATATGTCGAGAGGCGAGAAATCGAACGACTAGGGGCCACGGATAACTTGAATTGGGCATACATCTCGGGATTCTTCGACGGAGAAGGGGGAATCACCGTGGAAGCGCGCAAGGGGACGAGAGTTCTGGTCTTGTGTGTCGACATGGCCCAAAAGAACAGAGAGGTGCTCGAGCTAATTGCTGCATTCGTACACCAATGGGGAATCAATTCGCGACTCGTCCTTTCTTCGACTGGAATCTTCCATTTGCGAATTTGGAGAATCAAAGACATTATTAGCTTCCTTTCGCATTTGACGCTTGTTGTGAAGGCGCGACAAGTTCAAGCGAGTCTAGACTACCTTGAAGGCCGAATCACGGGCAACAACCTTCTTTCAATCTTCAACGAAGACTTCCTCATGGGGCGCCGTCGTCGTGTCCCATTAGGTGGTCGGGAATGGAATAGAGTTCTAACGCATGCAGAGGCGAATGCATTCGCCAAAAAGGAGCGATCAGAGGCAGCGATGGCGGCAAGGAATTGCATGACAAAGTCCGATCGTAGCCAGATGGTTCTGAAATTACCGCCTATCTTTGATGTCAAGGATGCCGCGAACATGATGGGGGTCAACACGCAGAGAGCCCGATATGTGATCAGTCTCATGCGGCGGGACGGACTCATAAAGAGCGAAATCCACTCTCGATCTCGAACTCTAGTGTGCACACGATTGATTTAGGATTGTGAAAAAAATTGAAGCTATGGATAGACATCTTGACCCCAAAGCAGGTCCTCTTCTTCAGGCCGGTCATCGACTCGCTCCGGAAGGACGGCCACGAGGTGCTCGCTACCTCGAGGAGGTACCGGGAGGTCGAGCAGCTCGCATCAAAGACCGGCCTTGACCTGACATTCGTGGGCGCGAGGGGAGGAAAGGACCGCCTGGAGCAGTTCAAGCTGAGCCTCCAGCGGATCGAGCAGCTCCTACCGTTAGTCGTGAGCTTCTCCCCGGACGCCTCGGTCTCGGTCGCTTCCGCAGACTGCGCCAGAATCTCCTTTGGGCTCAAGGTCAGGCACGTCGCGGTCAACGACTCTCCTCATTCCCTGATCGCCGGCAAGCTCTCGCTCCCCCTCTCGCACCACCTCATCACACCCTGGATAATCCCCTACTCTGCCTGGTCGGTCTTCGGGATCTCGCGCAGCCAGGTGAGTAGGTATCGGGCGCTTGATCCAGCAGCGTGGCTGAAGAGGAGGCCTCAGCGGGCCTTCACGGGTTCGGCGAAGACCAAGAGCGGGGAGAAGGCGACGATCCTCGTCAGGCTCGAGGAGTCTTACGCCCCCTACCTCGCAGGAAGTGACGAGTCCTGGTCGGAGAGGATCCTCGCAAGGCTCGCACGCGACTTTAGGGGCCATAAGCTGGTCGCACTCTGCAGGTATGACGACCAGCTCGAGAGCATCCGGAAGAAGTTCGGCTCGGACTACGAGGTCCCTGACGCTGTCGTCGATGGCGCCGACCTGATAGAGCGCTCGGACGTGTTCGTCGGGATGGGCGGGACCATGACCACCGAGGCTGCGCTCCTGGGGGTCCCCGCGATCTCGGCGTTCCAGGGGCCCGAGCTCTACACCGAGAAGTATCTCCTCTCAAAGCAGCTCCTCTTGAAGGCGAGGAGCGTCGACGCCGTTTCGAAGCTAGTGAGGACCTCGATGAGGCCCGGCTACAGGGNNATTGGATGGAGGACCCCGCAGCCAAGGTGAGCGGATACCTCAAATCGCTCCCGCCCGCGTCGAACTGAGCCCAGAACCTGCAGAGGCGTGTATTGTGCCTCTATATTTCGCAGGTCCCGCATTATATCTCATCGATAATCAATAAATCCAGAATCGAGTAGGAAGAATCAAGTGAAAAGAATAATGGAAAACATAGTAGTGAGCAGACAGAGAGAAGAGACCGGCAGCCTAGGCGCCGAGAAGTTCCTCGTGATGCGGACGCTGGCCAGGCTTCATGAATGCGACGAGGAGACAATCGTGCGCAAAATCGACGCGACCCAACATCAAGTGCATGAGATTCTTCGCGACATGGTCTCCAAGAACGAGGTCGAGGCGAGTCCCGCCCAGCGTTCGAGGGGCGTGCGCAAGGCGACCTTCACCCTGACCCTGAACGGCTGGGGAGAATACATGCAGGCGCTGGGCTCGATCTACGAGCTCCCTGAGTAGGCCGTGCGCACGCGCAGACTCGGCGCTCATTTCGTTTGTTTGCAGGTCTGAAGGACAGAGAGCCGTCTAGGACTCCGGCAGCCAGCGTGAGCCCGGAACCGCTGCCTCGCCAGAGAATCAGGTCACCGCGCCAGATGATTTATATCGGAACTAGGAGCGACGTGCGAGAGAATGCCCCCCAACGGAGACGCCCGAGTTTGGGGCTAGACGCAAACGCGATCTGGTGATAAGAGATGGACCTATTCATCCTGAGACATGCCGAAGCCGGGAAGAGCCTTCCTGCTCGCGCAAAGGACGCCGAGCGGTCTCTGACGGCCGAAGGAAAGGAAGAGCTCGAAGACGTAGCTCGGGCGTTATCGCGATTGAAGATACGCCCTGACCACATCATCTCCAGCCCGCTGAAGCGGGCCCGCGAGACGGCAAACGAAGTGGCAAAAGCGCTCAAGGAGCGGGGCAAGGTCGAGATATGGGACGAGCTGAAGCCCGAGGGGAGCAAGCAGGAGCTTTACGCGAGGCTCTCGAAGCTAAAGCCAGAGTCCGTGGTGCTATGCGTGGGCCACGAACCCTACCTCACCCAAATGATCAACGAGGTGATGGGGCATCAGGGAACCCCCCGGATCGTTCTTAGAAAGTCCGGCCTTACCCGACTCTCAATCAAGGCCTTCAGCCCAAAGGTGGAGGGAGAACTTAGATGGCTGTTGACTCCAAGGCTCCTGAAGCGGATGTCGTAGGGTACGGTGTCGAGGGCTCCGGCTCCTCGACCGGTTTCGCCGCCTCCGTGTTGGACCTAGGGTTCAACTCAGCGAAGCTCGCATCCTACCACGTGAGCGGCAGGACAAACTATAGGCTCGTCTCGCAGGAGGACGCGAAGGTGAAGCTAGGTGAGGAGCTGGACGACACCGGCTTCCTCACGGTCTCGCCGATAGAGAGGACGCTCAGGGTCCTCAAGATGTTTAGAGAGATAATCGATTTCGAGTCCCCGAGATACGTCCTCCCCGTGGCGACCAGCGCTGTAAGGGAGGCCGCGAATCGGAGCGAGTTCCTCCACCTAGCAGAGGAGATCTCCAAGTTCAAGTTCAGGGTGCTCTCTGAGCAGGAGGAGGCTCTCCTTTCGTACTTTGGCGCGGTGCTCTCGCTCCGGATACCGACTGGGGTCTACTTCGACCTCGGAGGCGGGACGCTGGCCATCGTCTACGCCGAGGACTTCAAAGTCAAGAAGGTACTTTGCCTCCCTCTAGGAGCGCGCAGGCTCACCTACCTCTACGGGAGCCCCAAGAAGGGCGGCCTCTTCGAAAAGAAGGACTATGAGAGGATGAAAGACCATGTGCTCGAACTTCTCCCAACCCGGAAAGAGCTTCACCTCGCCAAGAAGACCAGGCTCGTGGGCGTCGGCGGGACGGTGAGGGCCTTGGCGGGCTATAACGCAGACAGATCCAAGTATCCTTTCGAGAAGCTCCACAACTACATGATGGACTACGACGAGGTGGCTTGGACCACCGGACAATTCTACAGGATGAAGAGGCGCCAGATGAAGTCCCTTCCTTCGATGGGCCAAGCGAGGGCAGAGACCATGCCGGCGGGCTCTTGCGTGATCAGGCTGCTGATGAAGTCCCTAGGAATCCCCCGGCTCGTGGCTAGCACGCACGGACTTCGCGAAGGCACCCTCGCGCTCTACCTCCACGACCGCCGCTGGTACAACGCCAAGAGCTTCGAGCCCGGGACTATCGACCGCCACCTCAGCTCGACGGGACGTGCGTGGAGGACGTCATGGGAGCGCCACGTCAGCGAGATCTTCTCCGCGAGGATAATCAACGAGTACGAGTACTCGCTCCTGCTGGAAGCGCTCCAGATTGTGAACAACGCGCCCCGCGCTGCGGACCTCAAAGCGCGGTTCCACGAGCTCATGGGCGTAGACTCGCCTCTCAGCCATGTCGACCAACTGAGGGTCGCGATATCGATAATCTTCGGGGCGAGCGGAAGCTACGCCAACATCCTGACCGAGGAGTTCAGCCCTCCCCTCAGGCGTAAAGACAAAGAGACCATCAGAAGAATCTCCGCAGCCTTCAGGTTGCTTGAGCTGCTTGAGCTGATGAGGGCAGCTCTGTCCATATCTGGATCGGCGGAATCTGGAAGAGCGAGGCCCTTGAAGTTGCAGATCGAGGTCGGGGGGGTATACGCAGAGGAGCTGTTGGCCAGAGCAATCTCGAACGTCAGGGATGAGTTTAAGATGGACATAGACTACTCTGTGATGAAAGAGAGGAAGCTGGCACCGTTGGAGCTGCAAAGGTGATTCCTTGTGTTGGACAAGACAACGCACGCTGGAGACGGCGAAGCAAGAAGCGGTCGCGCGGCTCGCAAGGGGATGCGGAGTCGGGCGAAGCTTAGCCCGAGGCGAGCCTCTGCAGTCAGCGACCCCAGTGCGGGACGTCTCATCGCGGTTGAAGGGGTCGACGGCTCAGGAAAGTCAACCCAGCTCCACCTCCTCGAGCAATGGCTGCGGCATCAGAACCTCAAGGTCTTCAAGACAGATTGGAACTCGTCCGAGACGGTCAAACAGATAACTTCGCGGGGAAAGAAGAAGGGTCTGCTCACCCCCACGACCTTTAGCCTGCTTCACGCCACTGACTTCGCCGACAGGTACGAGCGCAACATACTCCCCTTGCTAGAAGCGGGATACTTCGTCCTGGCCGACAGATACATCTTCACGGCTTACGCAAGGGACATCGTCCGCGGATGTCACCCCGGATGGGTAAAAAAGATCTACAGCTATGCGCTGAAGCCCGACCTGACGTTCTACTTCAGGGTCCCAGTGGACATAGCGGTCTCGAGGATTCTAATGGGAAGGCCGAAGCTCAAGTACTACGAGGCGGGCATGGACATGAACCTCTCCAACGACCCCTATGAGAGCTATAGGATCTTCCAGGGAAGGATAGTGGAGCAATACGAGTCCTTGGTGGAGAGCGAGGGTCTCGTGGCGATCGACGCGAACAGGGGCATCGAGGAGCAGCAGGTCGAAGTTCGCGAAAGGGTCATGAAGCTCCTCGGCGAGAAGGGCATCGGAGCGATGAAGACAGAGGCGTTGCAAGAATATGGCAAACCACGGCCTAGAGCTTGAGGACGACGACCAGGAGGCGGTTGGGCGGCGCTACTCGCCCTCATCCGCACCCAAGTCTCACTCGGATGGCGATCGGAAGCTCAGATTCTACGGGCATGGCATGCCATACCTAAAGGACCTGGAGGTGAAGGGCCACCTCATCGTCATCGAAGGACCTGACGCGTCGGGCAGGAGCACCCACACGCAATCCATCCAGGCGAAGCTTGAGGCTGACGGACACGCGGTCCTCGGGACGGGGCTGAAGCGCTCCGAGCTCATCAGCGAGGGGATTATTGAGGCGAAGGGCAACCTGGGCGTCGGCAAGCGCACCCTGTCGCTATTCTACGCGGCGGACTTCGCAGACCAACTCGAGAACAAGATAATCCCAGCGCTCGAGGCCGGTTACGTAGTTCTAGCTGACAGATACATCTACACGCTCATCGCCAGGAACAACGTCAGGGGGATCGAGAGAAGATGGTCGCGCAGCCTCTTCGGCTTCACGCCAGTCCCGGACCTCATCTTCTATCTTGACGTGAAGCCGGAAGAGCTCGTCCACCGCGTCTTCCAGAAGAACTCGATACTCGACTATTACGAGTCGGGGATGGACATCGGGATTTCCGACGACATGTACAAGTCCTTCGTCATTTATCAGGCGAGGATGGCGAAGGAGTTCGAGAAGATGAAGAAGCTGTTCGGCCTCCAGTTCATCGACGGAAACCGGCCCATCGAGCAGGTGAACGTGGAACTCCAGGCGCGAATCGACAGGTTCCTGAACGGCTCGAAATGAAGACCACGCTCATCGCCCCTCAGCGGTTGGCGGACGCCTTCAACCAGAGCGTGGCGAAGGTTGACACCCGCCTCCAAGATTTCCTCAAGTCAGGCGACTCGCCGAGCACTGCGGCGCTCAGGAAGGCGACCAAGCGACTTAGAACCGCTTACTCCGTCCTACCTAAGAACCTGCGGCGGGAACCACGTGTAAGGCGCTACGTCTCCGTCTCGCGGAAGGTCTCCAAAGCAACAGGCAGAGTGCGCGACACCGACGTCATAGCCGCCTGGACGATGCAGATCTCAGAAGGGAAAGACAAGCAGTCCTTCATCAACGACCTCGGTAGGCTCAGGTCTTCCAATCTCCGCCCTGCGCTTCTCAAGGCCAAAGGGATGGAGAAGATGAAGAAACCATCGGTGCGCCGCCGAGACCTTGAGGAATTCGACCATGGCGAGCGCGCCGAGAAGGTCGGGAAGCGCCTGTCCAAGCTGGTCGACAAGGAGTTCGAGGAGTTCCTCTCCACCCAGGAGGTCGAGGTAATGCACTCGCTTAGGAAGGACTCAAGGCGCCTTCGCCATCTCCTTGAGCTCTTCCAGAACGGAAAGGTCCCTCCTTTGGCGGCTAGGCTCAAGTCAATCCAGGACGACCTAGGCGCAATCCGCGACCACGATCTCGTTATCGACTATCTCCGAAGCAGGGGAAGGCTGACGAGCACTCGTTCGCTCATTCGGGAAGAGATAGCCAAGAGGCACGCGAGACTAGAGGACTTTGTAACGAGGAACCGGGGCCAAGGACACTTAATCCCTGTCTCAACGAACGAGAAAGCTTAGCTCAGGTCGAGTCGTCCGATTACCTGCTCCACGGAAATCGATCCGGGAAGAGAACGGACAAGTTCCAACCTTCTTTCTTTGCAGCCAGGTCAATGGATTGAGTCACGATTATCTTGCAACAGTCAAAGCCGTCGCGGACGCATTCGACCTCTGACGACGAGCAGGGCCAACCGTAGAACTCCTCGGCAATCCCGCTCATCATGCCGCGAATCATGTGACAGGAATCTCTGTTGTTCTCCAGGGACGTATTTGCAACGCAGAAGGGACTCTCTCGAACGGTGAATGTCATGCTGGGGTTGCGGGACAAGTCTCCGTCCACCGAGATGTCCCCCCATCCAAGGGCCCGCGAGACCTCTGAAAACTGGCTGAGCGCCGCCCCGGGCTTGCCGCCGAGCCTCATCAAGTCATCAGCGACAGATGACCCGAGCCGACGTCCGAGCTCGAATACCAGAGGCGGTGCGCCCTTCCTGAAGGTGTCGTAGAAAGCCTCCTGAAGGGATTGCCAGTCTCTCCTTCTAAGCAGGAAGGCGTTGGCCTTCGGGTTGAGCTCCTTGCCGTGGGAGTCCATGCTCGATGAGAGAAACTCTTCGATCTCATTGCGGATCGGGCTCCTCCGAGCAAGCGTGGTCTCGATCAGCCACCTATTCAATTCCCTCGCAGCCTCTCGACGCGCTGGATGCTCCAACCATAGCCTTCTGGAATTCACGGTCAGGCGAGCCGTTATCACGGCCGTCATGAAGACCGCTCCGAAGCCTGACGTGTAGCCCAATTCGCTCCAAGGGAGCCCGAACCTCGAGAAAGTGACGGCGAGCGTCCAGATTGACATGACCGAAAGCGCGGTCCCGACGGTGACGGGCTTCTTGAGCCAGCGCCCGAACTCAGCATACGCAAGGAGGACGCTCCTCCCAATGGGGACTCTTCTGCCGTAGTCGTGAAGCAAGGTTCTCTTGGCTTTCGCGAGGATCTGGTTCTTAGCCAGCTGAATTGTCTCGGCCCTCGAGTCGTTGATGACCAGACTCTTCAGTCCGTAGAAGGTCCTCTTGTCGGACTCGGTCAGAACCGGTCTATTGAGCACAGTTGATATTCGATCTTTGACTCTGGGGAACGTCTCTCTATTCAATGCGGCATACGCAACTCCTCTAACCGAGGAGCCGCCCTCCCAGACATACGCACTAATCGAGGTTAGCATATTTATGAATTGAATAGTATTTTGTTAACGATTTGTCTAATTTCTTTTCATGCACCACATCACCCAACACGAGTGGGCTAGCAAGAGTCCGGGTCGAATCCCCTTGGGTGGACCAGAATCGCTTTGATTACGCTTTTTAACATTGGAATGGGCGGCAAGTCCCTGCAGCCCGTTGGTGGATATAGGCGGGATCGCCTTTCCTGGGTATCTTAGATTCCCCAAGAATACCACCTGAGAATGTTTTCGCATACGTGACGACTCTTGCCTCCATGAGGCCACGTGGGCGAGGCTTTGGTGTCAAAGGATCAGCACACGAGGTCTTTTGGCCGGACTACAACAATCGTGAACTCGGGGTTCTGCTTGGGATGATATACGGAGATGGCAATCTCATCAAGAGGGAGGAGGCCTCCCGAACAGGGAGGTGGAGAATTGAGTTCTGCGAAGGTGACCTCGCGTTGGTGAAGCACTATTCGCTGCTGACTGCCCGGTTGCTCNNAACCATCAGGAATCGGAAGACATGGCACGAAGCATACTACTCCAGTAGAATTGCATACGAATTCCTTACTTTCGCTGGAGAGCATCCAAATGGAAAGAAGACTGGAAGACTCAGATTGCCTTGCATAGCTAGGCAGGGCCCGTCCACTATGCTCGGGTTTCTAAGCGGTCTGTTTTCGGTTGAAGGTTCGGTCAAGATAGAAAGCAACGTCAGGATCGCCGTTGAAATGCTGGAATCTATCCTTATTCAGGAAATTGATCGCGAACTACAGGTTATGGGGTATGAACCACATGTCTACGATTACCCCAAAGACAACAAGAGGATGTTCGGAATCTACGTTTACGGTGTGGAGGAATGCGCTAGGTTTGCTAAGGAGATAGGTTTGCTTGGGAATCGGAGACGCAAGCTAAGTAGGTTTTTAAGGTCACGCGGGTCGGCGATTTCTAGCCCGAGGCAGCCCGGTGGAGGATAATTCCGCCGAATGTAGTGGTCAAGCATATTGGCCTTTGGAGCCGATGACCCAGGTTCGAATCCTGGCCGGGCTATCAATCTCAAACAGGCGATTCTCGCTTGCATCGCTTCGAACCGCTTGACGGCCTGAATAGGGGGAAGAAAGGTAATTAGGCTCGTTCCGAATCCCAAACTCATGGAAGACTTTCCCCAGTTTGTCGAGCGGCGCCCCTGTGAGTTCTGCAAGCCGCCGTGCGGAAACCTGGCAGAGGGGGTGGCCTTCGCCGATGGCATCCATTTTGTCTGTCCCAAGGGAATTGAAAAGTGGAATGCCAAGCACGAGAAGAAAATCATTTCGCACGGCACCTGACTACTTCCGCACTCTTTGAGGCCCGAAATAGTTCGAGCACATGGTT
>PLCG01000086.1 GCA_003135575.1 Nitrososphaerota archaeon | reverse complement strand
ATCGCCGCAGAGCTCGATGAGCCTGACCTCGTTCTCGAGCTTCTTGCCGTTCTTCGCTTCCCATGCCTCGATCGGGAGGCCGTACTTTTGCTGAATCCTGTACCTGTACCACTCGGGGATGACGTTGTACGAGTAGAAGGGGATGATGCGGGGGTCGGGGTGAGCTAATGTATGTCGCAATCATAGTTGTCTCGGCGCCTCATAGGGCGATCCAATTGGTCTCCCACATGGGCATAGGTTGGGCTGCTACTCAGGTCCCGGAGAGTGGTGTTTTTATGGCGAGGCAGCATAACTGGCGATACAATGGAACCCGATGCTGATGCAGAATCTCGGTATCGAACCCCCCGGGGTTCGAATCCCGTCTTTAGTTAATTCCCTCCCCCTTGTGTGTTTTTTTGGACCGATTTCGCATCCAAGCGAGCCTGCTAGGCCGTCTCCGTCAAACATGGGGATTGGGATATGACTTCGAGCATCGATGAAATCGTGGACGAACGGGGATACACCGTACCCGTTCCAAGACGCGGCGTTAATCAATCGAAGCGCGAGAGGAGGCTCAAGATCACGAATGGGTCTTCTCCCTGCAACGAAATAGAGCAGAACTGTGGTGGCAACAACGACCAATGCGAGAGGCTGGCATCGTCCAACCGCAGCAATTCCGGTGGTCTGCCAAACCACACTTGTCATGGAACAGGGGAATTTTGCTATTGCCACGACGCTGCCGTTGGGGAGCATGACCGTGCCAGCTGAAGGATTCAGAATCGAACCCGACGGCAGTTCACGTGCGCAGGCCGAACCTCCGCCCAGTGGGGAGACCGCGAAAGGAGCGCTGACTGATAACATTATAGCCTTCACGATATCAGCCGGAAGAATCTTCGAAGTCCGTATCCTAGCCGGCCAGGGATTTCCAAGTGTAGTCCCACCTCGGCGCCGAAACGAATAGCCAATCACTACTAACCCATGCGGAACTAGAAGCAATATTTCCGGGTGCAAATTGAAAGCCGGCAGGGCCACCTGTCCAAGTTGCACGTCAAAAGTGCATTGTGCTCGGAAAGATAGGTTCCCAAACTGATTAGGGTAAGGGCTGCGCCCGTCCTCTGTCCTCTTATTGTTCGTCAGATGGATGCATTTCAGTACGTTCGTTCTCTCATCTGTACTTTACATGTCTTCTGTATGGTCAGGGGACTGATGCGCAAAAAGTGTTTGCTGGGGAGATTTGGGCAAGGTGGTTGGAATCACTCACGATGGGGGCTAAATCTTGCACGATGGCTAAGTCTTGCTTGATCTCAGCATTTAGTGTGGCAATCATACCTTCATAGCCTACTGGTTTGGTTGAATTGAGCGCCGCAATCAGTGAACTGTCGTTCTGAATCTGCGCCTGAAGGGTCAGAGTGATATTGGAGAGTGTAGTTGACAGACTGGAAATAGCTGCACTGACAGTCAAGCAAAACGAGTGCCCAGACTGCTTGAGGGTTGAGATTTGACTCTCCGTAGTAGCGTAATAGTACGCGAATGCTGCTGCTAGAACCACTCCGATGATAGAAAGAGCTAGGACTGATGTTCCTATTCCAGTTCTTCGAGGTTTCATGATTCGTGGTCCGTTGTTACGCTCGGGCGTATAAGTCTAGTGAGTAGAACGCCCGCTCCGTGTGTGACGGGGAATTCCGGTACGGCACTGTAGGCACACAGTGTTTGTAGAATTTCGATGCGATGTAGTACTGTGTGGTCGAACCCGCCCTGAGGCGAATCCAGAGCCTTGGAGGTGGGTGATAGACGGTCCGCTCATTACCATAGTCATTACCACAGTCTATTATGAAAGGCGTCTCAATATCTTCCTTGTTTCAAAGATGGATATTAGCAACGCGATGCTCAGGGCCGCCAACGCGTAGAAATGCGCCGCATTTATGTTCGGAGGTCTTAGCAACGTCATCAGTATGAGGAGCGATCCGGCGAAAAAAGTTGTGTAGGCGGCTTGGAATGGGATCAATGTCCTTCTAAACCTGATTACGTTCTCAAAGACTACCTTGTTAATCACGTAACCCTGGGAATCTTGGCGGATGAGTCCCATCCTGAGAAGCTTCTGCAGGTAGTATTGGGCTACCGACGGAGAGCTCAGCTTTAGGTCTCTTTTGTACTTCGTTCACCCTTACCGCATCATTGGCCCTATACGTGTATCGGTACACCTTAAAAGTCGTCCCCTTCAGCGAAACGTCGTAAGTGGCAGAATCTTCGGAGGGTTCTTTGTCTAGCAAGTTGGCAACGCTTTAATTCTTGTCGAGTTCCTATTAATACTACAGATTAGTATGGTCGTCAGAACGCGTTCTAATGCGTAGTAGTATAAACGAATCCCAACATACCGGCTCCTGGTGAAGTCAAGATATCCGAATACAAAACGCAGATTGGAATTGCCGTCACGATAGTGCTCGTGGGAGTGCTGGCGCTCGGGGCGTTTGCGAACTACTCCTTCCCATCTCAGACCGCAGTACCTTCTACCATGACTGCATCAGGCGTCACAATACCTCAATCTATTCCATCCGTGGTGCCGTTGGCCGGGGCAATATCAGCAAGAAATGTCTCTTGCGCGCTGGCGACCGGTGTCTGCGCCCTGACGGTCGTGAACAAGAGCTCCATGCCTTTGCAGCTGGAAAACTGCCAAGTGCAGGTGATTACAGGCCTCAACATGGCGACCGCCACCTACACCACTACAGGCCAATCATTCACGACCCACACTACGTCTGCCACCGCCAGTAACTCTACACGCAGTACTAATACCAACAGCAGCTCAACGGCCACGGGAATCTCCGCCCCAACCATTTCCACAGTTACTGCCACCGAAACAGCCACCACTGTGAGCCAGCTAATGGCACCGTAGGCGGTCCTGCCGTAGCGGGCGTCCCAGCGCGTTCACAAGTAGGTGCGACTTGCGAGGTCCCCGTAACACAGCTCGCGCACGAGACGAAGGGATCATCGGTCTATGGAAACTTCTGGGTGAAGCTTGTGGGTTCTGCTGGGTCCTACTCTGCTGGTGCGGAGACGAGAAGAGTCTGCGCAACCTGGCATGGATGGTTAAGAGGTGGCCAAGACTAGCAACTAAAAGGCGAACGGCCAGTGAGAATATATCCCCATATTCTGAGTCGATGAACCCTTCGATAGTGGCGTTGAAAGATTAATCTTCTCGGGAGAGTAGAATACCTAATCGGGGTAGGTCGCGGTGCGAAGGTAGCTTCAACTCTCCCACCTCAGAAGGCCTCCGATGGATGGAATGACTGGAACAATTATCTAGTGCCTGCCAGCGAAGAACGAGACGGGCAGGGAAAAATGAATAGGGGGTTGCAGCGGGCCATGACTTGTATTCGCTACGCCGGAATCTCGTGAGGCTTTTAGTGAGAGTGGAGTCTAGTCTAGAGCATGCTGATGCGCACGAAGGATGCCGTTGCGCCTATGGGTAGCCTTCTGTGAAGTACATATAGCCGCCACCTTGGCTGTTAGCAACCGTGCAAGTTTTCAGATTGAGATTATTGTACTCGGCCGTCCATCCCTGATTAGAAATGCAAGACTCGAGTAATACTTGTCCTGAGGAGTTATAGAGGTAGTTGTAGATTGTCATCGATGGACTTCCCGAAGGGTTCGGACACGGGTCGCTGACAGGAGGGGTGATATTGAAGCACGCGCCCGAGCTGGATTGAAAGCCCAAGATGTTCCATTCGCTAGATGTCCAACCGCCGGCAAGGTTGAGAACTGTGTATGGAACCGCTGTTGCGTAGCAACTCGGGCCATTGCAAAAAACGCTTTCGTCATTACCATTAATATTCGCGTACCCCTTGAGTTGGTAGTTTAGTATCCCTGAGGGGTCTTCTTCGGGCGTATGATATGCGAGGGCGCTATTCGCCCAGCAACTATAGGGGAGAATAATGCTATCGGGTCGCCAAACAGAGAGATATGATGGATGTGTGCTTGGGCACGAAGTGTGTGTAGAAAACCAGCCTATTAGCCAATACTCTATGAACACATACCCTGCCGCAGCAGAGGCATTGTTTAGAAAGGCAAACTGTTCCCAGCCGGTAGTGGAACTACCATTGTAGGTGGTGGAAAATGTATTAGTATTATCCTGTATTCCGTAAAAGTTTTGACCGGTGCTCCCATATGGTCGTTTGCTGTCATACTCAGATGTTAGACCGCTGGCCGCGCTTACGTATCCTTGCGCCTCGTAAATGTTGGTCGCCGACGAAGCCTCATAGTCATTACCTTGAGTACCACCTGCGAGAGGACCTCCCTTTGGCTCGACACAGTTGCTTCCACCTGCAATCCACTGCACGACGGGGAAACTTGCTTCGAAACAGCCTGCCGATGGCAGTGCTAAGTTTGTTACCTGCTGCTGCCAGCAGGGCATGGCGGACGTATAGGCACCGACGTGGTTAGTGGCCAGCGTAACCGAGCCGCCTTGCGTCATCGCCGCGCCCGTGCTGTTCGCGCCGGTGCCCATCGTTATGCTGCCGACCGAGAGGATACTTCCCTCGAAGGTGGAGTGCCTGCCCAAGAACGCGGCGCCTCCGACCTGCCAGAAGACGTTGCAACCACTACCGCTGGTTATGATGACAGACGAGCTACTCGAAGTGCTGAGCGAGCCTGCTATCTGGAAGACGTACAGGGCATTCAAGTTTTTCCCAGTATTGAGAGTGAGCGTCCCGGTCAATGACGCTGCGGAGGAGTAGCAGTAGACGCCGGGCGTAAGCGTGAGTCCTCCCAAGTTCTGGTGTGTCAGGTCACGGGTGCATGAATCGGCCGCCAGCGTATTGTAGGCGCCGGCAAGATCGCTCTTCGCCTGAAGCGCTACTGAATCATCCTTGTATACAGTCCCCGTAACTACTCCTGGTGGAAATCCGATGACAGCTGCGCTTGGATAGACTCCGAGGTTCCCTGTGACATTGGAAGGACCTGTGTTGCTGACTGCCCCAGCGGAGAGAACCCCGAAGCCAGCTGCAGTTCCTAAGCTTGGTGGTTTAGGCGGGCTCATTGCCGCCGCGCGAGGAATGGGCTGTGCGTTGGCCACAATAGCCAGGATCATGAGCGAAGCGATGCCCAAGGCCGTAAATGCCTTCCATTCGAACCGGCTATCTGTTGTCCATTTGGCGTCCATGGCAGACATGCGAGTTAACCTAATCCCGCTATTTAGACGCCTGTGCCACAAAGTGCAATAAAGTTGCACAGGCGGCGCGCTTTGCGCCATTACCGTTTTACATGAAGCGCGGCTTATATATTTGTGAATGGTCTAAACCTCTATGAGCCTCGAGAAGAAGTTCGTCCACGTTGGCTACAGAATCCTAAGCAAGGTAAAGACCGGGCTTGATAGGGAGGCGGAGCAGCGCGGCATCAACGTGAACTCCCTAGTTGGCCAGATCCTAGCAAAGTACACTTCTTTCGACAGGATAGCCGACCATGTCGAGGCGGTCCCCTTGAACAAGCCCCTCTTCATGGGGATGCTCAGCGCAATCGAGGTGGGCGAAATGGAAAGGCTCGGGAGAGAGCTAGGCCCAAAGCTCGTCAAGAAGACGTTCGCGTTCCTGAGCCTCGAGTTCGAAATCGACGGACTAATCGAGCACTACTTTCGACCGCTCTCTACTTACTCCAGGTGGTACAGCTTCAACGTCGCTGGTAGCGGCCCGAACCGGAGGCTATTGTTCGAGCACCCGTACGGCCCGAATTGGTCTGCCTTCCTCAAGCAGTACATCGGCGGAATCATCAAGTCCGCGACTGGAACCGACCCCAAAATTACAGTTGATGATGGGCTAGTCACTGTGTTTTGCTAAGCGGGTTCCGACAATCCGATTCGAACCTCAGACCGTGGCATTTTTATGCTGCAGGCCGCTTATGATTCTAGAATGGAATCCAGTTCGTCGGAAGAATCCAGGTTCCGAACCCCCCGGGGCTCGAANNCCCGTCGGGCCCGCCTCAGATTCGCTTGAGAAAACAAAGCGAATCTCTTTTGTGCTAATCGCATCCGCTTGCGCTAAGGAATCTAACCTTCGCAAACACTCCTAAACTTACTGTCGAAAATAGAAGGGATTCAAAATTTATTACAATCCCATTCGGTTTCTCAAGCGGTCGGAGACCCGTTGACAAGATAGGTCCATTGGATGGTCACGGATTGGCCGCCTCTCCATTGTTCTCCCTAAATTTCGAACGGCATGGGAACCGCAGCAAGTAGGGAGAAACCTCGTGGCACAAGCCGCAAGAGTCTTGTTCGTGGGCTCTTTCGTGCTGCTCAACGTCTACTTCGCCTGGGACTCCCGTCTTCTCAGCGCGATATCACCTGACCTCTTCTCCATTGTGAACGCCCCCATACACTGGCAGATCATGGCGCTGTGGAACTACTTTGATCTGGCCCGATTCAGCTCCTATGCGTACATCGTCGCGGACATCGAGAACCTTGCCCTCCTCATCATCCTCGTCACATCGGTAGCCTGGCTCAGCCGGGGCCGAGGGTTCGGAGCCGCCGTCTTGCGCTCCACGCAGGTTGCAGCCCTGTGTCTCGCGATCTTCGGGGTCGAGCTGGCGCTGCTGGACTGCCCCGAGTTTTCCATGCACGTCACGGACTTCCAGGAGTCGTTCAACTTCCTTTCGTGGTTCTCCAACGCCGACATGCTCGTCGCCTCGCTGGCTGTGCTCACGGCGAGCACCTTACTTCTAAACCGGTCGAGGATCTCGATTCAATGGTCAAGAGCGACTGTCGTTGGTCAGGAACATCATCGGATCATCGCTGATCGGAGAGACCTCAGCAGGTTCCTCGTCCTCTTCCTCTTAGGGATTCTATTCGTCGTCGGCGGTTCGGCAGTGGCCTATTACGGAGGGGCATGGCACTACGCGTATTCGACCACCTCGAGCGTACCGGGAAACGACGATGCGTACATCCTCACCTATCTGGTGACGAGTCACTCCGGATGTCTCGACCTGTTGAGGATGGCCTCTGCCCTTGCAGGAGGCTCCTCGTGCAGCTTTGATTCGTTCAATCCGGACGGGTTCGCTTTCGTCGGTCTGGGCGCTGTCTCGATGGTGGGGGGGCTTCTCGCTATGAAGAAGCGCCCTACACTCGTGGCGGAAGCGGTGAGCCGGTCCTGGTGGTTGCTCGCGCTAGCGGTTCCACTCGCAGGGGGAGCGGTGGGCTACTTCGTGGCACGTGACAGGAACACAGCAAGCGGCATCAACTTGGCCCTTCTGGGCGTCGAGATGCTTCTCCTGGTAGTGTTATTCCAGATCGGTATCAGTCTGGTGGGATTCAACACGACGTCCGCCTGCTCCCTTCCCGTCTCCCCCAGCTTCCAGCCCTAGCAGTCGCTCGCCCTTTTTGTCCGCAGGAGCGGATGTTATCATCGAACTCTTAGGATTCGCCTAAGACATTAAGCGAATCCCGTCGGGCCCGCTAAAAATAATCGTGCTTACTTGTAATACCTGAACTCCAGAATCAGGCAGGTCTTGACGCACTTGAACGGCCCGTGCTCTTCGCCCGGTTTGTGGAACACGTAATCTCCTCCTCCAATTCTCTCCTTGGACTTCGTGTTGAGCATCTCACCTTCAAGGTAATACGCCTCCTCGTAGAATTCGTGTTTGACGGGCTGCTGCATCTCTACCCCGGCCTTTACGCGCATGACGTGCGTGTAGCTCCCATCCTTGTGTCTATGCAACACCACCTCGTCGACTCCTTCAGGCTCGCCTTTGGCGTGTCGCCACTGCATTTGACTCGACTTGAGGTGGGCGTATTCTCCTGCTTTGATTACCACGTGCGGAATCACCCTTGTGCTAGTTTCGGCCCTTTGGAAGATATGGCAGCACCCAGGCCTCCCCCCAGGCCTTCAAGGATTGCATTATTGGGCTGATCTGCTTCCCTTTGTCTGTCAGCGAGTACCGGACCGTGAAGGGCTGCGTGGCGAGGACATCCCTTCGGATGATCTCCTCCGACGCGAGATACTTCAGGACCCGGGAGAGCGTCTTCGGGTCGATGCCGCAGGCTACTTTGAGCAGCTCGTTGAACCTCATGGGACGCTCAAGCAGGTACCTGATCACTATCAGGCGCCACTTGTTGCCTATCTTCTGGGCTGACTCGACCGCGCCGCAGAGCTCGTAGTCCTTCGTGCTGGTCGGCGAGTAATCCGCAATCGTCCGTATTCTTCGTTGAGATTTCATCGCTGTCGGCAGATGGCCTCTGAGCCAGCAAGCTATTTAGCTATCCTTTTGCCATCGGCTACCGTTTTCATCTTGCCCATGATTGATGTCTATGCACCAGCAGACCTCTTCCCGGAAGGCACCGACGGCCAGCTTAGTCACGAGCTAACTATGGCGGTCCTCCGCGCAGAGGGCGTGGCGACCCCAGGTCCTTTCCACTTGAACAACACGGCCGCATTCATCCACCGGATGGAACCGCACGCAGTCCACACCGCAGCGACGGACTCGGCTCGCTCCGTGCGTGTTCAGGTCATCACCCCTCCTGGCGCTTTGAGCCGCGAGGGGCAGAAGCAGCTCGTCAAGGAGGTCACAGAGACAATCGTCAAGATCTCCGGCGACGAGACTCTGGGCAGCCGCACTTGGGTGATCCTCACCGAGGCGGCCGAAGGTGGCTGGGGCCTCGCAGGAACGGCCTTTGGTCGGCAGGAGTTCGCGGAACTCGCCGCCAGGGCGGCTGCAGCGCGCGGAAAGTAATTCGGCTTCAGCGGCGAAGGGCTCTCGGCCCGGTCTTCGGGCCCTCCATCTCTTGGACCTGTCCTCGACGGAAACAATCTACCGCGTGGTCGTTGACGATGCCGATCGCCTGCATCCATGCATAGACGATGACCGGTCCCACGAACTTGAATCCTCGACTCTTCAGAACCTTGGACAGCTCCTCTGAGAGAGGACTCTTGGCGGGCACGTCGCCCGTGTTCTGAATGGGCCTCCCTCCGGCGAACCGCCAGACGAAGGTCGAGAAGTCCTCTCCCGCAGCCTGCATCGCGAGGTAGATGCGAGCTCCGGCGATCGTCGCCTCGATCGTGGCTCTCGATCGAACTATGCCAGGATCTTCAAGCAGTCGCGCTACGTCCTTCTTGTCAAAGTGCGCGATCTTCTTTGGGTCGAAGTTCTTGAACGCCTTGCGAAACGCCTCGCGCTTCCGAAGGATGATGGTCCAGGAGAGGCCTGCCTGGAAGCCTTCGAGCATCAGGGTCTTCCAGAGTCTGCGGCTGTCGCGCTCGGGCACGCCCCATTCGTCGTCGTGGTAGACACGGAGGAGCGGGTCACCTTCCGCCCAGGAACAACGGGATAACGAGCGCAGATGATTGCCAGGTGGCGGCAGATTCTTCGCCATTCCCCGCGGCCTAGTTCCTTGCTTCCCCGTCCGTAAGGAGGAACTCCAAAATCGCCCTATTTGTCGCATCCGGCTTTTCGGACAGGAGGGCGTGCGTAGTTCCGGGGATGACGCACATTTGCGCGCCTTTGATCGACCTAAACAGCTCCAGCGTGTGTTCGGCAGCGATGCCGTCCCTGTCTCCTGCCATCACAAACGTTGGAGACCTGATTTTTGCTAGGTCTTCTTTTGGGATGTCAGGTTCGTTCAGCCACAGCCTCTTCGTCTTCTCAAACACGACCGGGAAGTGGGCGGGGCCGTCGGGGGAGGCCTCGTCGTATCTCTTTACCAACATCGCGGCGTCCTTCCTGAAGGACTCCTGTGTGGACGACTTGATCCAGTTCAGAGTTTGAGGAGTCAGAGAGTTGGTGTTGAAGCACCCGCTTACACTCACCAAGCGTTTGACCAAATCTGGCCGAGTGATGGCGAGAAGCAGAGCGACGATCGCCCCGTCGCTCCAGCCCACGACATTCGACGCCCCTAGTTTCAGAGCTTCGATGAGGCCGGCCGTGTACTCTGTCATCGTTGCGTAGCTGAACGGCTCGTCGGTGTCCGCGGTGTGTCCGTGCCCCGGGCGTTCGAAGGCGACGACCTTGAAGTGCTTCGCAAGTACGGGAGTCTGTGACGCGAAGTCTTCGACAGTCCCAAACCCCCCGTGCAGAAGCAACAAGGGCTCGCCCTCCCCCAATGTCTCATAGTAGATTCTCGAGCCTTTGATTGGGATGTAGGCCCCGTCGGCTTGCACGGAATAATTGTGCCAGATGGCGTAATTAAGCCTCGGTCCGCGGCGAGGCAGCCGTCCCAAGTTGCGTCTCGAAGAGCGTAGGCGCACGGGGCACGTGAATCCCCGGACACGAACCGTGTTTTGAGGACATGAATCCAGAAATCATCGACACTTTATATTAGGAACGGACTAAAATCATGTCTTGTCCAACGAAGCGGCCGAGATTCTGGCACTGCGACGTGACCAAGAGTCTGCCAAGGGGGACTCGGGTGATTTGCTTGACGGACTCCTTAGTCGCTCGGTCAGCACGTTCTTGATCAAGGGGGTGCCGGGTGCGGGCAAGTCCACTCTGGCTCTCGAGTTGCTCCGGCGCCTTGGCGGGGGAACATATGTGTCGACGCGCGTCTCCAGGGAGAGCCTATCCTCTCAGAACCCTCAGGTGACTCTGGTCGCGCTCAGGGGAATGGCGGAGGAGATGACGGTCGGGGAGGTGCCCCTCGATGCGAGGGATTTCAGGCTCGCAGGTGCCAAGGAAATCGTAGGTCTCGTATTTGACAAGGTGAACGTCGACCCTGGAAGTCTCATAGTTCTTGATTCTTGGGACTCCATCGCCAAGGAGCTGGACCCAGTGGAAAGGCTTCGGGCCGAGAAGACCATCGTGACCGTCGTCCAGGCGCACGAATCAAAGCTCGCGTTCATCAGCGAAGAGCCCGAGCGGACCACGACAGACTACTTGGTCGATGCCATCATCGAGCTCAGCAGCGAGGTCTCGTACGGAAGCATCATGAGGAGGATGGAAGTCAAGAAGCTTCGAGGGATGCCGATACGCACCCCCACGCTGCAATACACGTTGACTGGTGGACGGTTCCGCATTCTCGAACCTCCGAAGATCTTGCTCCCGGGTCAATACGCCCCGAAGAGGTACACACCCATCGTCAGTGCATCTGATAGATATTCGAGCGGCATACCCGACCTCGACCGTCTGTTGGGCGGAGGGCTCTACCGCGGCCTCACCGTTGCCCTGGAATTCAAGAGGGACTTTCCGGCGTACATGCATTCCCCATTCGTGCAGGTGAATGCCGCGAACCTGATGACGAATGGTTCGGGCTACGTCTTCCTCCCGAGCGTGGGAGTGTCGGGAAGGGTGTTCCTCGATTCCTTGGGGACCTATCTTCCAAAGGAGCTGTTAGATTCCAAGCTAAGAGTCGGATCTTACCGGCACTCAGAAACCGCGTCCGTCTTCAACCTTACCGCGAGCGAGGTGGAAGCCACATTCGAAGAGGTCTGGAAGGCGATGGAAGAGCTTGACAAGAGCGGCCCTCTCCCCTCGACGATTCACATCGGGGTGGACAAGCTCGAGGCGATCCACGGCCCCGCCAAACTGCAGAGGCACATCTCGAAGACGATCTCGAAGGTGAAGAGAAGCAACGGGACCGCCACCTTCGTGGTAAGGGAGAACACCGCCAACAAGGATTCGATAGTGGGAATGTGTGACTCGCATCACATATTAGACTTGAAGGACAGGGCGATCATCGTCCAGTCGGTGAAGCCATTCAACGGAGCCAGCAACATCGAGTACGATTACTCCTCGGGATGGCCGCAAGTCCGGATGATTCCCATCGAGTAACGTCCAAGGGGCGCGATTACCGGGAGGCGCTCAAGGGAGTAGCTTCTCTCTCTTAATCAGTCGGCTCGATGAGAGATACATCAAGAGAGAAAGAGCTGCGACTACCACCGCGAGAAGCAGATCGGCCAGAAGGGCAATCGAAGGCAATGCGAGAGGGATGATGTAGGCGGGCATGACCATGAAAATTCCAATCGCCATCCCGAGCGGCTGGTTTGCCCCAACCCTCTGCTTCTGGAGCGAGCTGAATGAAATCATGACCAGCGTGCCAAACGAGACCACCGGAAGGGCCAGTGCGACGACGAGCCCAGACACCTCGAGTAGCAAGAGCCCATTCGTGTGATTTATCAGTCCCGCGACGACGTTGATTACGACCTCCAAGCCTATGAGGGCCGAAGAGAGTATTATCGCAGCCTTGAGGTACTGCCTGTAGATGTCTTCCTGATTCATCCCGAGTGACAAGAAGTATTCGAGGACCCCGTTGTTCTTGTCGTAGACGTAAAGAAGAAGGACCGGGGTCGAGAAGATTATCGCAGCGAACACCTGAATGGCGACCGAAATGAGCGGGAGAGCGGTGGCGAGGTCCAGGCCGCCCTTGCCCGGAGCATTGATGGGAATCCCTGTGGTTGAAATCTGCCCTATCAAGCCGGAAAGGTTCGAAATCAGGACGCTGAGAAGGGCTAGAAGGATCCCGACAATCAGGAATGTCTTGCTGAGCGAGATGCTTCTCTTCGCGATGATTACGCCTTGGCCGCTGCTCAACTCTTTTTTTCGCTCCTTTTTTCTGTCTTGGCTGCAGACCTCTGGTCGTAGTTGTCCTCGAACAGGTCTTGAAGAGGGTTGTCGAGCTGGCGCATCTCTGTCACGAGCACCCCCCTTTCCACGATATTCTTGAGCGCAAGGCCCGCCTCCTCCGGCGTGGAGACGGTAAGGACGTAGTAACCGCCCTCTCCGAGCTTGGCGTCGATCATTTTCGAGATATCCGTGGTAGTCTTTATTCCGACTCGGTACTCCTTCGACTTTATGTTAGATATCTTGTCGAAATAGCCAATCGACCCGTCCCGCACCAGGATCAGGTTCGTCCCGACGTCCCTGGCTTCGTAGAGATTGTGCGACGAATAGAAGACGATTCTGTCCTTCGACAACCGCAGGAGGATTTCTCGTATCTCCTTCGAGACTGCTGGGTCGAGGTTGGACGTGGGCTCGTCTNNCGTCTAGCAGGTATAGGTCTCTCTCCTTCAGGAAGACCTTTGCGATGGAGACCCTCTTCTTCTGTCCCTGAGACAGGTCCGAGACCTTCTTGTCCTTCAACTCCTCGAGGCTCAACAGAGAAATGACCTCGTCCGCATTGCCGCCCTCAATCCTGGCGTAGAAATCAAGGGCGCCGCGTACCGTCATCTCTTCTGGTATGGCGTTGTAGTGCGAGAGGTAGTTCACCCTCTTTCTGGCTTCCTTGGACCGAGTCAGGTCCTCGCCGTCGAAGAGCACCTGTCCAGAATAGGGCTCCAATATCCCAGCGATGGTCCTAAACAACGTGGTCTTTCCTGCTCCGTTGGGTCCTAGGACAACGTAAATCGCGGACTCTTGCGCCTTGAACGTGATGTCATGGAGGACCAACTTGCCCCCATATCCCGAGCTTACGCCGGCGAGCTCCAGCGTGTGCAAACCTGCATGACCTCTCAGAGCCAGCCTACCGTGAAGTGGTCGCCCCTGGAGACCAGCGGGATGAAAGGCGTCCCCGTCCCGGCGTAGAACCTAGAGAGCCACTCGTAGAGCTGCAGCCGCATGTCCTGGATGTAGACCACCACTCCTTCGAGGGCTATTATCGCAAGGTTGAGGAAGACCGCGACCAGCACGCCCAAGATGCCGTAGGTCAAGACGCCAGCCACCAGGCTGCCCAGAAGCGTGGTCGTTATCAAGAGTACTCCCAGCCTTACGTAGCTGATCGTGTTCAAAAAGAACTCGAAGGGCTTTGCAACCCCTTCAAGGAGGCCGGCGCCGAGCCCCCTGACCGCGCCCTTCGCGGTGCGGGTGGCAAGATAGTCCCGAACCGGGTGTCCAGCTATCAGGATGAGCAGCGCCGTCACCACCACCGGGAGGGAGACTCGCGCGGTCTCGGATAAGGGAATGACTATCCCGAAGAGGTCGTTGAAGACAGGCGTCGGCGCCGCGCTGGTGAAGAGCACGCCGAGGTTTAGGCCGGTGCCCGCCACGGCGAAGGCGAGGGGTATGAAAAACAGGTAGAGCACGATGGTGGGCAGCCTTTCCAAGAACGCGTCTGGGTAGTTTCCCGCCCTCTCCTGATTGACGAACGCGATGGCGTATCCGCTCACGAGGTGGACCGTGCCTATGACTATCGCCACCTCCAGTAGGAAGGGTATTGATGAGAGCGTGAAACCGGCGCTGAACGCCGGCGGGAGGCGCACCACCTGCTCGAAAGGCGACGCGAACGGCACGCCGAATGCCGACCCTCTGAGGACGCCGAAGAGCATCGTGGAGAAGCTGAGGTAGATGATCAGCCTGCCCCAGGTCTTGTAGGTCGTCCGGTAGACCAGGTAGAGGCCGAACGCGAGCAGTGCGAGCCCGTGGCCCACGTCGGCGAACATCACCCCGAAGAAGAAAGGGAAGAAGAACGCGAGGAACGGGGTAGGGTCGACCTCGCCATACCTGGGGAGGCCGCGCTGGAGGGTGAGGCTCTCGAAGACCGAGACCAGTCGCGGGTTTACGAGGAGAGTGGGGATGTAGGTCATGTCCTTGCCCCTCGTCTCGACCGGCGCGATGGAGGCGACGTAGCTTGCCATGGACTTTTTGAGAGACTCGAGGGAGGCTGCCGGGACGAATCCCTCGAATCGTGTCTTCCCGGCCTCCGTAGGGTAGACCAAGATCCTTTGGAGGTCGTTGAAGACCATGAGGGACGCCTCCCTGATGGCTAGGAGGACCGCGGTCACTCCCCGCCTGTCCTTCTCCTCGGTGAATAGCGGGAGATTGCCCTCGATGGTGTCCAGGTACTCCTCTAGCTGCTTCAGCAACTCCTCTATGTCGTGCGCTTGAAACTTCTCGACTTCCTTCACGATTCCATCGGCGGACTTGATTCCTCCCTTTTCCAAGAGCTCGCCGGCACGTGAATAGACCTCATGGGCCTTGGAGCTCAGCATCAGTATGCCGATGTCCTGCACCATGCCCTCCCTCTTCGACGGGTGGAACGTGCCGAAGGCTACCAGCTTCCCGAGCAGGACGCCGAGCTCCCCCATGGGCGCTTCGAGCGTGACCTTCAAGAGGCGAGCTACGGCCAATTTGGGACCGCTTTCCGGACCTAGGTCAGCGAATCACTAGGACAGCGCAATTAGCGTACTCGACGAGCCCTGACGCAACGCTGCCAACAACGATCCTCTTCGACGGAGTCGTCCCCCGAGTCCCCGTCACAATCAGGTCGGCCTTGGTGGTCTCCGCGTAGCCCAGGATCGCGTCCACGACGGAGGAGGCGCCCACGAGGACCTCTGTTTTGATGCCGAGCCCGTTTCGCATCGCAATGTCCTCGACCGCTTTCATCCACGTCTTCGCCTTCTTCCTCGCGTTCGCGTAGCTGTCCGCGATCTCTCCTTGGACCTCGAACGGAGGCGCGGGCACGACGTGAAGAGCGGAAAGCACCGCTCCGTCCTGCTTGGCGATGCGAGCGGCGTGTTCCGCTGCCCTCATGGAGACCTCCGAGCCGTCTATGGCGACGATGATTCTGGAGAAGCCTCCCTTGCTCATAGGAGGCGGTGAAGATAGGCCGCTATTTCTTCCCTCTCCTCGTCGGTAAGCTCGCAGAATCGAGCCGGACCTGGTTCCTCTTGAGGGAGGTTCCCTCACCGCTTCTTGGCCAGATTCTGCTTCCTTCGAAACATGGTGATCTTTCTCACCAAGTCGTACGGAATCGGCTTGTCCAGGGGAAATTGCACCGTGCCTTTCGACCCCTTGTAAGATGACAACTCCTTCTTGAATGCGGCGACGCCCTTCCCCGACGGAAAGAATGAGACGTGATCCTTGAACGCAGCAAAATGCACCAAGTTGCCGTTCAGCTTGAATGTGGGGACTCGATAGCTGATTGCCTCTTCGGCCTCAGGTGCCGCCTTTCGAATAGTCTGCCTCATTTTTTCTAGAATGCCTTGGACATCCTCCGGAAAGGTCTTGATGTATTCATCTATCGTTTTGAACCGGTTTTTGGCTGCATCCATGACACCGAATCTCCATCGACACTACGATTGCTTTCTGCCATTTTTTGCTGGCTCGTAAAAGAGCAGCAGTTTCCCGTTCTTGAACACCCTTGTCTTGACAAGCTTGAGCTTAAGATTGTCCTTGATGTCCTTGAATAGCGGTCTTCCTTTTCCCAATATGAGGGGGTTGACAATCAGCCTGTATTCATCGATGAGGCCAAGGTTTGCTAATTGTTGCACGATGGTGCCGCTGCCGAAAATGGCGACGTCCCCGCCCTTTTGTTCTTTTATCTTGATGATTTCTTCCGGTTTTATCTTATGAAAGACCTTGACATTCTTCCAAAGCGGACCGTCTCTTACTTCCTGCAATGTTTTCGAAAAGACTATTTTGGGAATGCTGTTCATTATCCCCGCAACAACTGGCTCACCCTTGACCCCGTCCGGCGTGGGCCAGTAACTTGCCATCAGCTCGTAAGTTGTCTTGCCGAAGATAAGCGCGCCCAAAGATTTCAATTGCTCGATGGAGTACGCACCCATCTCCTCATCATAGTTGTGCCAATCTATCTCTCCGTTTGGCCCCGCGAAGAGGCCGTCAACCGTAACTAGATTGAAGACGATAATTTTTCTCATGGTCCCGGGCTTCTTATTGGTCGAGTCCACGGGAGATTTTTGGTGAGAATGCCTAATATTTCTTCGCTCTCTACGCGGGATCCCATGTGGCCTTGTATCCTTTGGCTTCTTGGAGTTTAGCTTTAATATCTACACGAATCGTGGTCCTTCGGTAGCCCTGGTCGTCTAGTGGCCCAGTATGCCGCCCTGTCAATAGGGAGGGGTCAATCCCTTCCTAGCGGTCCGGCGGTGACGCGGGTTCGAAATCGGAGCGCAAATCAATGCGCTTTCGACGAATATCCCGCCCAGGGCGCCACTAATCCAATTCAGAGTGAATATGCAGTTGCCTTGACTATTCGGGGATAATATCACCCTATTCTCTCTGCAGACAGGCACATCCATTCTATGGTCGTAATCACCGCTTCAGTCCCAATAAGCGTGGCAAATACCCAGGACGTTGGAATCGTTTTCTCCTTCTCCTTGTTTTCGTCGCCATGGTGGGCTGAACGGGCTGTAACCGAATGTTTGGATGGAGCGAAAAACAAGAGTCAGAAGATAGTTCTGGGTCGGAGATGGGCTAGAGTATTGGAGCTTCGACCTATGAAGCCATTGGCTTATGAATAATACAACGCTAGGTGCCACCATAGTGGTCGTGGCGATACTCGGCATTGCGGCCTTTGCCGCAATCGGACTCAACCCGCAGCCGAAGTCTTCGACGTCAAGTTCGGTGCCGTTCACGGCTGCTTCCAGTTCGTCCTCAACGACGGTGCCTTCGGTGACGGTCCAGTTCGCGACATCAACGACGGCTGTACCTACTACCACGTCTACGGCGACCACAAGCAATACTTCCAGCACACCGGCTCCTGCGGCGACCACCACCTCGACCACCACCACCCAACCCAGCACGACGACTTTGACAACGTCGGCGCCATCCACTAGCGTTACAGCGAGCACGACTACGTTAAGCACCAGCACGACCACGTCCACGATTCCTACGACAACCACGACTATGACGACGACCACGACAACTACAACATCCCCGACCAGCACGACGTCCACGATGTCCACGACCACAACGACCACGACAACGTCATCGCCGACGACCACCAGCACGACATCCACGACATCCAGCACCACGACAACGTCAACGACCACCACCACGACGTCCACATCCACCTCCTCGACGACCACGCAGCCTCCACCGCCTCCGCCGCCTGCTGGAACGATAACGATCCATGACCACAGGGTGTACGCTACTTACTGGGCACCGTGTTTCGCGACGGCCTGCACCAACCCGGGCGCCTGGTGCAACACGAGCTGCACGGGTCCAGGGGCGTCGATGTATGTGACCTTGTCTGATTCGACTGGAAGGGCGGTCGCTACAGGATTCGCGGACGAGAACGGGTTTACGTTCACCGGTCTGACTGCTGGCGCCACTTACTACATCTATCCTAGTGACTGCACTCTTTGCCATGGCTCAACCCACGATGTCCTCTTCGACCACTGGGGCACTGGTGGGAACACGCGACCGTTGCCTGTAGTCGCCGGAAACAGCGTGGACGCCTGGTACATCTGCACGAACGGGTGCACCGGGTACTAGAGATGGGGCGCTAATTCTCTTGAGTCAACTCGCTGGCTTCTTTCCGATGGCAGGAAGTAGACGATTCTTCCGTAAGGNNGTGCTAAATCGGGGTCGGATTCTACGCAACTCATGAACCGGCGTTACGTGGTTTCTGCTGTGATTTCGCTCGCGCTTCTTCTGCTACCAAGCACTGTCGCTCCGGCGATGGCCGCGCCTTTCACCGGAAGCACCACGGGCTGGACGGTAGTCGGTCAACCGACTGTTTCCGTTCTCAACGGCAATCCGACTGCGAAGGTCACCTACCTGAATAATGTCAACGTGACAATTCCTCTTGGATTGGTGTTCGTGGTTCTGCACAATAGCGTCGGACAAACCGCATACATCAATGTGGGTTCGGTTTCGAGCGTGGCGTCTGGAACGAACTCAACCGCCTTTATCGTCATATACGGCGTCCAGAGCGGCGCTTACACCGCGAGCATATTCGCGGAGCTTCCTAGCGGCACGGCAATGTCTGCGCCGACCGCAATATCCGTCACCCTCTAGTCGCTAGTCGCTACCCGCTCGATGCCACCGGGTGGGCCATGGCCCTCCCTCACTCCAGGCTAAGATAGAGGAAGACGGTGTAGGCGCTGATGGTCAGGATGTCCGCGACAGTCGGGAGCCTGCCTTGCACGAACAGCACCGGTCCCTCGAGCCCAAGGACGAGCGGGTACGAGAAGATCGTCTGGAGGAGCAGCGAGCCGAGGACTATGACAAGGCCCAGAGCGAAGTTCGCCTTTGTCTCCGCGTAGATTTTCAGGTAAATCACCACGAGGGCGAGAAGGAGCCCGACCTCCACGGTGGTCAGGATGATGTGCAGGCGGATGGTAGGGTCCGGGTTGAAGTACGGTGCCCCGCGGAAAAAGTTGGGCCTGCCCTCGTCCGGCATCGTGGAGAGGTCCGACAGGATCACTCCCGAGACTAGACTGCCGAGCAGCACTACCACTACCCAGAGCTTTCCTACCATGGACTTTTTGGGTCCGACGGCAGGTTGATTGATTCCGCTATTGTTGTTGTTTGTTTCCAATTTTTGTCAGCCTCTCAGTTCTTCGTCCTTCCGCGTGCGCGCTTCAGGATCCCTTCGAGCGTGGGCCAGTGGGCCTCCATCGTCTCCGAGACGAAGTAGACGCGTCCGTACTTGTCGCCTTCGGCGAGGACGATCTTGTTGTTCTCAAGGACCTTCAGGTGGTGCCTCACTGTCGTGTAGTCCAGGTGCAGCGACTGCGAGAGCTGCTGCGCGTTCTTTGGTTGGTCCCTCAGGTTGTAGAGGACGAGCGCCCTCGTCTTCGCGCCCGCGCTCCCGGCGAAGAGCCACCACAGGAGCCGCTCGAACGAGTCCATCGTGACTACTGGGGCATCCCTCGGCCCAACCGATATTATTGCTTGCTTGGCGGGGCGAGAGGGTCTCGGGAGAGGTTGTGTCATCAGCTTCCAAACCGTTCGACCACCGGAGGAGGCAGCGGCCCCGCCCGTTGGACTGGCCCCCCTTTGCCAACGTGTCTCCCTCCCACGGCGACCACGACGTGAGCGAGCCTGCCAGACCACCTCCTCCAGACTTCCGGGTGGTAGGTCTTGACGAAACTCGTGATCTCGTCGCGGTTTGCGATGAGCTTGTAGACTGTCCCCCTGGGCGTCCTCTCCTTGGCGACCAAGCCGTTCAGGATGAGCCTCTCGATGTGCCACGATATGGTGGGCTGCGAGTGCCTCAGGCTCCTTGCGAGGTCTCCCTGCGTGATCCTCGGGTCGTGCAGCAGGCAGAGGAGGATTTCCCGCGGCGTCTCCTGGTAGAGGACGCTGAGCAGGACCTCTTGTGTCTCCTGGAAGACCATCGTGGGATAGACGAACCTGTAGAACCCGTTCCTCTTCGTCTTCACGAAGCCCTTCTTCTCGAGCCAGTAGATGTGATATTGAAGGTCGCCGTTCGCAAGGCGAAGGTCCTTGGCGATCCCGCGGACGTGGGCACCGGGATGCGACCTGATGTAACCGTAGACCACGCCTCTCCGGGTCAGGCCCGACTTGGCCTCGATCACGTTCGATGACGGAAGCGCCTCAAAGCGAGGAACCTGTCTTGCTGACGATGCCCACGGGCTTGAGCCAGGAAATCCTCTCCGCCCATCGAGCTGCATGCTCTGCGGTCCCCAGGGGGACGCCTCGAGCGCCCGAGGGGTCACGTTCGGGCTCTTGCTCATCGCTTCAGCACGGCTCCTCTCGCGTCGACCGGGTTCGCGCGCTCTCCGGTGAGCTGGACTCCGTGGGCAGTCTGCAAATGGTGAAGATACATCTTGCGGTCGTAGGACGAGCGATATTGGGCCCTCCCCATGCTCTGGAATAGCATGCAGACGGTGCATCTTTGCTGCGTCTGCTGGTGGCGCTGGGTCTTCGGCAGATGGTGGCTCATAGGACCTCGACTCCGCTCACAAGACCGTTACCAAAGCCGGAGTCCGTCTGGCGCGAGCCTTCTCTGGAGGCCAGGCTCAGGCCGCTGTCGATGATCGCCCCGGTGAGGTAGGTGAGCACGAAGTTCGCCCCTACCCCTGACAAGAGAAGCAAGTTCGAGGCGCCGCCGAGACCCTCGAGCGAGGTTTGGATGCGCTGGGCGCATGAGTGAGCTGGCACAAGGAGTCGGACAGGAACGAATCTGGACTTCAGCGACTCGCCGAAGGCCGCCGCGATTTTGCGTGACATTCTTTTTCGCCTGACATCTCAAGAAGCGCGATTGAGTATATAGTGGATTTCCGAGATTCTTCCCAAATCTTTAGAGAATCGCCGCAAGAAACTGCCTCAATCCGACGGCCAAATCCGCGCGTCAAATCCCGAGGATGGGCGCTCGAAACAAAGCTTTTTCTGGGAGCGCGCGACCGTCAAGACTCGTGAGCAAGGAAGAGTTCCAGAACTGGTTCAAAGGCGGGTCGAGGTTCCCGCTTGCCATCAAGGGCCACACGTTTGCCCTCTCCCGCGACGGGCTCGTCAAGGTCGACGGCGGAAAGTTCATCTACGAAGAGGCCCTTCAGTTGGTCGGGATGCTCAACTCGCGGAACCCCATCAGTCAGCTAAACGCGAGCCTGATAATCTGGGAGAGGAACGGAGTCCTCCGTTTCGTCGTGATTGCGCTGCTGGTCATCGTCGCGGCGGCGGTCCTCGTGATAGCGCGCCGCTGAAGCTCAGGCCGTTATTGTGACGTAGTAAAGGTCAGTAACCCCGCCCTTTACCTGGAAGAGACCCGCGTTCAAGGAGCCACTCGCGTCGGTCCATAAGTAGAGCGTTCCTCCGGCGCTTCCAGCGCCATATTGCTGGACGAGCACATTCACCACGGACGCCGCGCCGTTGACTCCGACATTAGCAATTGAGGCAAACCCGACGTTTATCCAAACGTCAGCGTTCACCGTCGTTGCGGTAACTAGACTAAGATTCGAGGGCCCTGTTAGCTTCGTTATCGCCGATATGAGGCCTGGCGTGCCGATTACTGCAGGTCCTCCGGCAGTCGACGTGATGGTGGTGGTCGACTTTGTGGTCGTGGTCGTCACCGGGCCTCCTCCGTTCCCGTTCCCGCCAGCGGGCGCAGACGAATTCCCCGTCAATCCTTGAAGGTTGTGGAACGCATCAGCTGCGGACGACCCCACGGCGACGAGGTCGGAGATCGGGTTGACCGCCGTCATGAACGGGAGTTTCGTGACGACGCCCGACGCGCCGGGGTTGAGGTAGTAGGCGACGAAGTATGTCAGCGCGCCTCCCACAGAATACAGCAGATACGACCCGAACCGCCCGTTGGGCAAGAGGGTCAGTTGGGTCCTCACCTGCTGGTTAGTCGTGAGGGCGTTCTCAGCGGCGGAAGGCCCGATGAGCACCGTTGAGTTTGACGGGTTCTGGTAGAGGTAGATCTGGCCCAGCCTTGCGCCTCCGTAGGCGAGGTACATGCCGGCGAGGTTCTGGCTCGCCGCGTTCTGGTAGTGCACGAGCTGGGTGGCGACGAAGTAGGTCTGGTTGCCCTCCGCCCACGGGATGTATTGCACCGAGGTGTTGACCGGCCGCTGGTAGAATTGCGACCCCGACCTCCAGACGAAGGGGTCGTTGACGTGGTAAGCGAAGTCGTAATCCAGCTGCCCGACCGGGACGCTCACTGAGCCCATGAGCTGCTCGGGATACCTGAGCTGCGGCACGAGCCACGCAGGGGGGGTCTGCCAGCTGCTGTAGAAGTTCGAGTAGAAGCTCGTGATAAAGTCCGAGGGGCCGGTGCCGACGAGGTGCGAGACGTTGTAAAAGTTCATCGATCCGTCCGCGACGTTCACGAGCGCGACGCCCAAGAAGCGGAGGTAGTCGCTCTTGGCGAACCCCGACTGCAGCGGTTGGTCGATGTAGATCTGGACGACGTAGTAGATGCCCTTGCCGTCGCTGGCGAGGTAGGCGGCGGGGTCCTCGACCAGGCCCGGGATCAGGACGCTCTGGACCCTGTCGAAGACGTTCCTGTTCCAGAGCATCTGCATGGGGCCTCCGGAGAACGCGAACCCTAGCTGGCCCTCCGCGAATGTCATCCACATCCCCTTCTGCCAGCCCGTCAGGTTGTAGTCCGGGGCCCCGGTGTATGAGGCGTTACCGATTTCGTCGTATCCGGGGACGTGGACGAAGACGTTGTTCACGAATCCCCCGCCTTCCCCGTAGTAGATCGGCGGCTCGGCGGGCACGCCGTAGGCCTTTGTGACCGGGATCTCAGTGCCGTTGTAGGTGTTGATCACGAGTATCTTGGCTGCGTGGGTGTAGATCAGGTGCTCGCTGATCCAGTCTGTAGCCGGATAGGTCGGGGTGGTCGGCGAGACCCAGTATTCGGCGTTCTTGAGGTAGACTATCTCGGAGCTGCCGAGGCCCATCCAGTTGTAGGCCCCGATGGCTTTCGTATTCGTGACGGCGGCCGCCTGCTGGTCCCACTGCCTCACCACGTTAAGGATGGTCGACGAGTTGCTCGTGGGCAGGTTGAGAATCGAGGAGACGTTGATGTTCTGGATGCCGGCCGACCACCTGGTAACCGCGATCTGCTTGTCGACGCCTGGGTTCCATTGGTATGAGATGTAGTTGTTGTTCCAGTTGAAGTAGAGGAACGCGAGCGCTCCCGCCTGCACGATCAGGAGGACGACTATGACGACGGCGATCGCCCGGTAGAATCCGCGGCCGGGGATGACCGCTGCCCTAAATTTCCCAAAGTACGAATAGGCGACGAGCGTAGAGAGGAAGACTACAAGCGCGAGACCGTAGAGGTAAGGCGTCGCGGCGTCCATGTACCAGTAGGGCGCGCCGATGACGGTCGAGAGTATTATGGCCGCGAAGACCGCCAGGACGTTCCGGATCCACACGTTGCTCGCCCGGGTGGTGAGGTTCTTCATCAGGCGAAGTATCATCCTGATCGCGAAGATGGTCAGGAAGGCGGAGACGAAGTAGTAGACAAGCTTGTACTGGATCTCCATGGTCGCCATCAGGCTGATCAGCTCGTTGCCGGAGGCGGGGAAGAGGGGCAGGGCGAGGAGCCGCGGGACATCGGCCCAGCTGCCGAGCCCCTGGGTCAGCATGGCCACCGAGTTCATGATTGGGCCGAGGAGGGGGAAGCTCTGGTTGCTGACGAAGTATCCGAACACGAGGGCCCACTTCACGACCTGCCACAGGCCCCAGACCCACGGGCCGGCCTTGATCTCGGTGAGGAGGGGCCGCTGGTACTCCTCATACGGCGAGCGCCTCGTCGACAGGAGCGTCATGAGGCCGCTGAGGTCGCTCTTGCCCACCCGCGGACTTATGACGAGGAGGGCGAGGATCCCTCCTACTATGAAGGTGTAGCCGTGATAGAACGTGATTCCGAACCAGTCTAGGCCCGCCTTTGCCGAGTAGACGTGCTCCGCGACGGACCATTCCAGGAACGTCCATGCGGCGAAGAGCGTGACAATCAGGGCGAAGATGACGACGGGCACCCATATTGCCCTGGGACCGAAGGAAACGCGAGTCCTGGCCTCCTCCTCTGCTCCGCCTGCGCCGCTGCCCTGCAAACTACTGAGGAGCGAAAAGGGGGCCGTTATACGCGTTGTTGTGCGTTCGCTGCGTTGGCTTCGTGCGCCCCTACGCAGGCACGACTATCTTCAGGAACGACGACTTGAAGGTGAGCCCGTCGGTCGCAGTAAGGATCGCGTAGTAGGTCCCCGGCTTTAGTGACTGGGATGCTGCTATCGTCACCCTTATCGTCGAGTCTCCTCCAGCAGGCGGGGAGAGCGAGTTCGTGGGCGCTGTGAACGTCAGGTTGCTCGGCCTCGAGATCAGCGTCTCAGAGTCTGCGAAGCTGAGGGTGAGGGCTCCTTGGTGGGTCGTGTCGTGGATGACTAGGTCGACGGAGGCGCTCGAGCCCCTGTTGATGGCCAGCGTGCTGTTTCCTGCGATGCTCGTGGAGAAGCCGGGGGTGTAGGAGGCGTCGACGTAGCCGAGCACATTCCCCGTCAATTCGGCGAACCAGGCCCTGCCGCCTCCCACAGCGAAGGTCAGGGCGTTTCCGATTAGCGAGCCGTTCACGGATCGGTTTGCCTCCGAGTACTCGGTGATCGAGTTGGTTGCGGGCACTATCCTCGCCATCCTGTTCCCGAAGTGCTCGTTCACCCAGACCGAGGAGTCGTCTGCGTTGACGAAGTACGGGAGCGTCGTCGTATTCCAGGGGACCGGCGTCGTCGGGTAGTAGGACCACGCCTTGGTCGTGAAATTGTAGCTACCGACGCTTGACGACCCGTGGAGCGCGACCCAGAGCGCGCCCGAGCCGATCGTGAGGCTCGACGGCTCGGTGAGCTTCTGGCCGCCGACGAGCGTAGGGGAGAAGTGATTCGGGTTGAAGGAGTATACGCCGCCACCGTTAAGGCCTCGTCCTACGTCCGCGTAGTATCCCGTCGTCGAGTTCGTGAAGATGAGCTGGGAGGGCGTGGCGTCTATCCCTCCCGGGAGCGGGTATTCGCGTAAGGTGCCGTTCGAGCTGAGCTCGCCGATCTTCGAGGCGAAGAGCTCCGTGACCCAGAGGGTGTTGTTGGGGCCCGGGGTGAGAGTGTAGGGGAAGGAGCCGTTTGTGGGCACCTTGGTCGCGGCGAGCTTTCCGCTGGACGGGTCGAGCGATACCAGCTGGTTGCCTGTCGTGTCGCTCGCCCAGACCTTGCCGTTCCAGAGGGCCAACCCCCAGACGCTGGTCTTGTCGCCGCAGACGCCTCCCGGGCTCGGGGGGGCGGGGTATCCGTAGGGCCACGCGTACTCGACTAGGGTGCGGTTGTCTGGATAGAAGTGGGCGAGTCCCGCCACCGACTGCTCTGCGAACCAGACGGACCCGTCGGGGGCGACCGTCGGCGCGTTGGGTTCCCTCAACGGCGCGGGGAGCGCGAACTCGGTCACGCCGCCGAAGGTCGCAGGTGGGGCCAGCTGCGTCCTCAGCATCGTCAGATTTCCAAGGGGTGAATCGCAAGGGGAAAAAGTGGTGGAAGAACTCGTGGTGCCCGAAGAGGCGGGGCTGAGTCGCTGGAAGGCATAGACTCCGCCGACGCTCGCTATGAGAAGGAGGAGGATGACGGCAGGCGCGCGGAGGCTTTTCCGAGACTTGCTTGACACCGATGTCACTTCCTGGCTCTAGGATGGTTCTTGTCGTGCGGCTGGGTCAGCGTGAGGCCTCGCCCCACCGCTCCTTTCTGACGCGCTGCTTGATGTGGCTGATGATCTCCTCGAGCGAGGTGCCGGGGCCGTAGAGCCCTGAGATCCCTAGCTTCAGGAGCTTGGGCTTGTCCTCGTCAGGGATGATGCCGCCGCCTGTGACTATGATGTCCTTGCCCCCGTACTTCTCGAGGAGCCTCTTGACCAACGGGAAAGCCGTCATGTGGGCGCCGTTGAGCAGGGAGAGGGCGACGACGTCGACGTCCTCGTCGACCGCCATACGCGCGACCTCCTCCGGGGTGGGCAGCAGGCCGATGTAGATTACCTCCATTCCCGCGTCCCTGAATGCCCTGGCGAGGACGAGGACTCCCCTGTCGTGGCCGTCTAGGCCGGGCTTCGCCACGAGGATCCGGATCTTCCTCTTCTCGTGGGTGACGCGCTGCTGCATTGGGCCTTCCGCGGCCCGCCCATTAGAAAAACTGTTCTCTCTTTGGGGCTTCGCCTCTAGAAACGATCCAAGAGCCGGCCGTCTCGGGACTGGCTGAAGGTCGTGGAGATGCAATTTTTTCATCAGCTTCCACGCTGAATCGCCTGGAACAAGGTTTCGTATGATTCTAACTGTAATCAATTAATTTCCGGGCGCATAAAATCGTGAGACTAAATTGGAAGAGCTGGAGTATGGTTGTGGGTCTTGCGAGCAGAGCTTCAGATCGTATGAGGGGCTGGAAACACACTACAAGGCGCACCTCGAGATGACCAACGAGGATGGCCTCCAAGCCCTAGTGAAAGTCTAGAGAGATTCACCGTCGTCCTAGCCTAAGCCTCATCGCATCGAGGGGACGACGGCTTGGGAGGTGGCGGTGAGGACGCAAGGGGAGGCTCGGGACACCACGCAGAAGGCAGCTTAAGTAATTGAGGTTGGGAAGTGGCGGCGAAACGCTTGCCGGTGGATTATCTCTTGATAGTCAGGCACGGTGACACCGAGGCCAACGAAAAAGGCATTGACGCGGGTCCCCTGGACTACCCCCTGAACAAGAAGGGCAAGAAAGACGCCTTGTTCATCGCCAAGGTTATCTCGAGAGTGAAGGTCAGTGCGGTCTACAGCAGTCCGGTGTTTCGGGCAGTCGAGACGGCGAAGATTCTGGCGAAACCGCACAAGTTGAAGGTGAAGATCCTCAAGGAATTGACCGAGGCGAAGCTCAAGCCTAGATTCGTCGGCAAGAAGGGCAGGCACCACATTCTGACAAGCCCGCAAGCATTCTCAGAGACTAACGAAGACCTCTTGAAGCGGACGGCAAAGGCCGTCGAGACCGTCAGGAGAGAGGCCAGCGGATATGTGGTCATGGTCTCCCACGGCGACGTGATAACGGCCATGCTTGAGGGAGTGGTGGAAAGAAAAGTAAGGTCAGAGAGATACTACGTCATCCATCCGAATTCCGCCTCGCTCACCATCATCAAGACCAAGGACCGGCCGGTGCTTGCCCTTTACAACTATCATCGGAAGCTGTTTTCGGATTTCGGGTTCTGAGTGGCCTAGATCAGGAGAGGCTCTTTCCAGCCGCCCCACACTTGCTTCCCCACGTCAACAATCTCTCCTAGCGTGGCGTAGGCTGAGACCGCGTCTAGGAGTGGATACATGGAGTTCGCGTCGGGATTCTCGTAGGCCTTCTTCAGCTTCTCGAGCAGCGACTTTACCTTGCGGTTGTCCCTCTCGGCCTTCACCCGCTTGATCCTCTCTATCTGCCTGCGCTGGGCCTTGAAGTCGATCTTGAGCGTGGTGATCTGCGCCTCGTCCTTCGCTGTGTACTTGTTGACCCCGACGACGGCGTCCTCTCCGCTCTCGACCCTCTTCGAGAGGCGGTACGCGTTCTCTGCTATCTCGCGCTGGAGGTATCCAGACTTTATCGCGCCCAGTATCCCGCCCGCCCGCTCAATCCTGTCGAAGTATCGGTAGGCCTCCTCCTCTAGTTTGTCGGTCAACCATTCAACGTAGTACGAGCCGCCGAGGGGGTCCATGACGCTGGTCACTCCCGTCTCCTCGGCTATGATCTGCTGGGTCCTGAGGGCCACCTGGACCGCATGCTCTGTGGGGAGCGCCATCGCCTCGTCATAGGAGTTCGTGTGCAGCGATTGGGTGCCTCCCAGGACGGCCGCGAGCGCCTCGAGCGCCGTCCTGACGATGTTGTTGTAGGGCTGCTGCCACGTGAGGGAGGCCCCGGAGGTCTGTGTATGGAACCTCATCAGGAGGCTCCTCGCCTTCTTCGCCCCGTACTTTTCGCGGAGGACGGTCGCCCATATCCGTCGCGCGGCCCGGAACTTGGCTATCTCCTCGAAAAAGTCCATCGTGGAGTTGAAGAAGAAGCTGAGCCGAGGCGCGAAGTCGTCTACTTTGAGTCCTGCCTCGATCCCGAGCTCGACGTGGCCGAAGCCGTCGGCAAGCGTGAACGCGAGCTCCTGGACGGCGCTCGACCCCGCCTCGCGTATGTGGTATCCGCTGATGCTGACGTAGTTCCATTGGGGCATGTGCTTGGTGCAGTAGAGCATCATGTCCCTGACTATCCGCAGGTGCGCCTCCGGAGGGTAGACCCACTCCTTCTGGGCGATGAATTCCTTCAGCATGTCCGCCTGGACGGTCCCCTTGAGAGATTGCAGCGGTATGCCCTGCTCACGCGCGACACCCGCGTACATGGCGGTGAGGACCGCGGCCGGGGCATTGATGGTCATAGACGTGCTCACTTTGTCAAGCGGAATCCCCTTGAAGATCGCCTCCATGTCGCGGAGCGAGGAGACGTTCACGCCGCACCTCCCGACCTCCCCGTGGGCCTTCACTGAGTCGCAGTCGTAGCCGTAGAGCGTGGGCATGTCGAAGGCGACGCTCAGCCCGGTCTCTCCGTGCGCGAGAAGGAGCTTGAGCCTCTTGTTTGTGTCCTCAGGAGTGCCGAAGCCCGAGAACATCCTCATCGTCCACTGCCGGCCCCGGTACATCGAGGGATAGACCCCCCTCGTGTATGGGTAGACACCCGGGAGCGCCATGTCGGACTGGGAGAGGGACGCTATGTCGTCGGGCGTGTACGTCGGCTTGAGGGCGATGCCCGAGGCGGTCTCGAACCTTTCCTTGACCTCGGCCGACCCCTCGACCCAAGGCGCGTAGACCTCTTTGAGCCACCGGTCGTATCCGCTCTTCATGTCCTTCAGGGACCTCCGGTCGAAGAGGGCCGCGTTCTTCTTCCGCTTCGCGGAGACCTCTTTGGCCTTCCCGCTCCAATACTGGTCCTTCCGACTGGAGAGCATCGCTGGGAGGGCCGTCGCTAGGTTCCTGATAAACTGTGTAGAGTCCGGCTCTGCGTTACGTCAATTCACGACCAGGACGTGGTCCACGGCCTCGGGCCTGAGCCTCCGCGTCTTCGGGTTCCCGTTTCTGTCCTCGCACTTGAGGAGCAGCGACCCGAGGTCATCGAGGCCCTTGGCCTTCCCGTTCAGGCGACTACCTCCAGAGGTGAAGACCTCGACATCGCGCCCGAGCCAGGCGATTGTCGGACGCATCCTGTCCACGAGCTTCCGGTTCATCCCCCTCTCCCACTCGGCATGATACCAGTTCAGGGCATGGAGGACCTTGTCGCGCAGCATGTCCAAGTCGACCTCGACGCCTAGCGCCTCTAGGATGGACGTGGACGGCAGGCCTGCCGGGGAGAACTTGCATGAGACGGGTGCGAAACAGTTTACGATGATGTGCGCCACGACCTCTGTCCTCTCCGCGGACTCCTGGGCAACTGAGATGGAGGTCTTCGCGACGACGCGATCATCTATCGTGACGAGGTTGGGCCACTGGAGCCAGCTCACGATCCCGGTGTCCCTCCTTATTCCTTCTGACGTGGAGGCAGCGACGAGCGAGCCCAGGAGGCCGAGCCCACCCGGTGAATGGCGGCCCGCGACAAGGCACACCGACAGGTCGAGCAGGCCTGCCCCTCGTCCCTGGATGACGGCCCGGTCCGAGAAGCGTTGCAAGGAGCGGCCCTTGCGCACCCTCCAACCAACGACGTCGGCCAAGGAGAGCCAAGCGGCAAGTCTCGTGGTCATAACGCTTTCAACTGAGGCGCAGGTTTATTTCGACAGAATCGAGGCATGACAAAGGCATACTCTTGGACACCAAGGAGCTCGCTGCCCGGCTTGTCAAAGGCGACAGGCGGGCGGTCGCCAAGGCGATCACCATTGTCGAGAACGACAGCGCGGGGGCCTCGGGGCTCCTCAGGGCGATAGGCCCGAAGCTCGGGCACGCCTTCGTGCTGGGGGTGACCGGACCACCCGGGGCCGGGAAGAGCAGCCTCGTCGACAGGCTCACCGAGAGCTACAGGAAGAAGGGCCTGAGGGTCGGGATAGTGGCGATTGACCCAACGAGCCCTCTGACCGGAGGGGCGCTCCTGGGAGACAGGATCAGGATGATTGACCACACGATGGACCAGGGGGTCTTCATCAGGAGCATGGCCTCCCGTGGATGGGCCGGCGGGCTATCCGGGGCGGTCGCTGACGTCATCCAGCTGCTTGACGCGGCCGGGATGGACGTGATCATGGTCGAGACCGTGGGCATAGGCCAGTCGGACACAGACGTGGTGCGGGTCGCGCACGCCGTGATGGTCGTGCTGATGCCTGGACTAGGGGACGACGTCCAGGCCTCGAAGGCAGGGCTCATGGAGATCGGCGACGTCTACGTGGTGAACAAGGCGGACATGCCAGGCGCGGACGACATGGTGGTCGACCTGCTCGCGATGGCGCGGGACTTTAAGGGGCGAAGCCCCTCGGTGCTCAAGGTCTCGGCGTCGAAGAAGGAGGGGATCGAGTCCTTGGTCGGCGCATTGGAGCGCATCAGGACGAGTTTCCTCTCTACGCCCTCGAGAGCAGCGAGCCAGATAAGGCTCAAGAGCATCAAGGGNNGCTGGCGAGACGGAGGGTCATGGCGGACTTTGAGAGAAGGGCTGACTCGCACGTGGAGCGGCTCGCGGACGAGGTCGCCTCCCGCAAGACGACGATAGACGACGCCGCGAACGTGCTTCTCGGGGCGAAAGGACGGAGGAACAGCGGGAGGCGGCGCGGATGAGCCTTGCCATGAGCCTCTCAGAGCGGTTGAGCGAGTACGCCTCGTCGCTGGCTTACGGCGACCTTGGTGAGACGGTGATCAAAGAGGCGAAGAAGCGCCTGCTCGACGCCATCGGCTGCGCCATCGGCGCGTACGGCGAGACGCCCGTCAAGGCCGCAAGGCGCCTCGCCGAGAAGGGATACCCTGGCAGCGCCTCGACGCTCCTCGGGACGAAGAGGAAGACGACTCCCGACATGGCCACGTTCGTGAACGGGGCGATGGTCAGGTATTTCGACTTCAACGACACCTACCTCTCGAAGGAGCCGGGGCACCCCAGCGACAACATCCCGGCGTGCCTCGCGACCGCGGAGATGGAGGGCAGGTCGGGGAAGGACCTACTGCTCGCGATCGTCCTGGCCTACGAGATCCAGTGCAGGCTCTGCGACGCCGCTGACCTGCGCCACCGCGGGTGGGACCACGTCTGCTACGGCCTCGTCTCCGGAGCTCTCGCCTCGGGGAGGCTCCTGGGGCTCTCGAGGGAGCAGCTCTCCCAGGCGGTCAACATATCGCTCAACTCCCACCTTGCGATGAGGCAGGTCAGGGCGGGCGGGCTCTCGATGTGGAAGGGGTTCTCGTTCTCCAACGCGTCGCGCAACGCAGTCTTTTCCGCTTTTCTGGCCCGGGAGGGGATGACGGGGCCGTCCCCCGTCTTCGAGGGCGAGATGGGCTTCTTCAACCAGGTGTCAGGCCGGTTCCAGCTCGACATCAGGTCGTTCGGCGGCAAGGGGAAGGGGTTCAAGCTAGAGGAGACGTTCGTGAAGTTCTACCCCGCCGAATACCACGCTCAGACCGCGATCTGGGCAGCGCTCGACCTCAGGAAGCAGATAGGAGGCGACCCCGCCAAACGGATAGCTTTCGTCGGCATCGAGACGCACGAGGCCGGATACACGATACTCGCGAAGGACCCCGAAAAGTGGGCCCCCGAGACGAGAGAGACCGCCGATCACAGCCTGCCATACATCGTCGCCATGGCCCTCCTCGAGGGAAAGGTCGACAACGAGACCTACTCCGCCCGGAAGCTCAAGGACCCCGAGGTCAGGGAGTTCATGAAGAGGGTCATCGTGAAGGAGGACAAGGCGCTGACCGCCGCATACCCCGGCAGCATCTCGAACAGGATCACGGTCAAGCTCGACGACGGGAAGACCCTCGTCAAGCAGGTCGACGTACCCACTGGCCACCCCAAGAACCCCATGACGGAGGTGGAGATCGAGCGGAAGTTCAGGCTCTTGACCAAGGGGATCCTGAAGGAGTCGCAGGTCGAGAAGGTCAAGGGGTTCGTGCGGACCATCGAGAAGCAGAAAGACGTCTCGCAGCTCTTTGAGTCCTGCGTAGTGAAGCCCTAGTTCGGCAGTCTACCTGCTGTCGATGGGGACGTACTTCAGGCCCTTCTCGCCCGTGTAGGTGGCGTCGGGCCTGTAAATCCTGTTGTCCACGAGCTGCTCGTTGTAGTGTGCGACCCAGCCTACGATCCTGCTCGACGCGAAGATGGGGGTGTTGGTCTCGATCGGGATGTCCAGGTTAAGGAAGATGGGGGCCGCGTAAAAGTCCACGTTCGCGGGCAGCTTCTTGAACTCCCAGACGGCGCTCTCCACGGCCTCGCAGAGCTTGTAGGTCTCGAGGCCCTTGCCCTGCTTCTCGAGGAGCTCTCTCAGGAGCTTCTTCGCTAACTGCGACCGCGGATCCACGGTCTTGTAGACCCTGTGGCCGAAGCCCATTACCTTCTCGCGCTTGGCGAGGGTCTCCTGGACGTAGGACCTCGCGTTGTCAGCGCTTCCGATCTTGAGCAGCATCTGCATCGCGGCCTCGTTCGCCCCTCCGTGCAAAGGACCTTTCAGGGCGGCGAGCCCGGCGGTGCACGCCGCGTAGATGTCGGCGAGCGTCGAGGCGACCACCCTCACGGTGAAGGCGGACGCGTTGAGGTCGTGCTCCAGGTAGAGGATGAGCATCCGCTCGAAGCACCAGGCTTCGAAGTCCGACGGCTTCTTTCCCCTCAACATGTAGAGGAAGTTCTGTGAGAGGCTCAGCGCGGGGTCGGGCTCCGCCACGTCCATCCCCTTGATTATGCGATAGCAGTTCGCCACGAGCGCGGGCATCTGCGCGATGATCGAGAGCTTCTGCTCCTCGGAGGATATTCCGCCTTCGGTCGCGCCGAGGCCGGAGACCGCCGTGCGGAGGACGTCCATCTGGTGGGCCTCGTGGGGAATCGTCTTCACCAGGTCGTAGACGTTGTGAGGGACCATCGAGAACCTCAACATCTTCGCCTCGAACTCCTCGAGCTCGCTCCTAGTGGGCAGCTTCCCGTAGAGGATCAGGTACGTCGACTCTTCGAAAGTGGAATGCTCGAAGAGATCCTTGATCGCGTACCCGCGATAGATCAGCGTGCCGTCCGCGTCGCTCTTCGCTATGCTCGTGTCCGCGACTGCCACTCCGTCGAGCCCTTTCGGGGCCCGGAGGATCTCCGACATTCGCCATCCAGATGGAATCCCGATATTAATGGTTATCCAGCAATCGTGAGGCCTTGTCGGCTGTCGCCTTGTCCGCCCTCTCCAAGGAACCGTAGTCGGTGAGCTCATAGAACTCGTCCCTCGTCATCATCTTATCCAGAATGGCCTTTTGCGAACCTGACTTCGAGATCTCACGGAGCGCGTCTCTCATCGCCTTCATCGCGACCCGGAAGGCGGTCACCGGGAAGATCACGAGCCTGTATCCATCTCCAAGCCTCGAGAAGTCTGAGAGCGAGAGGTATGGGGTCTTCCCGAACTCGGTCATGTTCGCCAGGAGCGGCCCCTTCACCTTCCTCGCGAACTCCGCGAACTCCTCCCTGGATTTCAATGCCTCGGGAAATATCACGTCGGCCCCGGCCCTCTGGTAGACCTTCGCCCTCTCTATGGCGCCGTCGAGCCCCTCCGTCTCGGCGGCGTCGGTCCTCGCCACGATGACAAGGCCGGTCTTGGCTGCGGCCTTCGCCGCGATTATCTTCTTCGCCATCTCGACGGCCTCCACGACCTCCTTTCCGTCGAGGTGCCCGCACCTCTTGGGCATGACCTGGTCCTCGATCTGTATCCCGGCAACGCCTATCCTCTCCATCTCGTGCACCGTGCGCGTGACGTTGACGGCCTCGCCGAACCCCGTGTCGACGTCGACGATGAGCGGAAGCGACGGCACGGCTGTTGTTATCTTGCTCGCGGCCTCGGAGACCTCGGTCAGCGTTGTTACACCGACATCGGAGAGGCCNNCTGCGAGGAGTGCAACTGCGGGGTTGAAGACGCCTGGGGCGGCAATCGTCCCCTTTCCTGAGAGGAGCCTTCGCAGCTTTGAGCTGGCGTCCGAGTCAGGTTTCACGCGCGCTGGCATGACACTTGCGCCTTTGGGTGCCGAGCATTTATAGACGGTGGCCCGCGGCGAGGAGGAAGCCTTGCCCAAACGCGGAACCAGCGGGGTCGACGCATCAGCCCTCAGGAAGAAGAAGGTCGCGAAGCTGGTCGCCCTGATGAAGAGGGAGGGGCTGGACGCCCTGCTCCTCAACCGCATCGAGAATGTCAGGTACTCGACCGACTTCCGCCCGGTGGTCAGCATGTGGTTCCAGAACAGCTACTCCTCGTTCATCACCGCGGGCGGGGACGTCGTCGTCCTCACTGTCGCGGGTGACTACACCCGGGCGAAGCACTACATGCCTTGGGTCGACGACATGAGGGTCATGCACACCTTGGGCCGCGCGGAGGAGGTGTCGAAGGTTTTCAGGGACTACATCAAGAAGGGCAAGGTGGGATACGACCAGCTGGGCCTCGAGGGCTTCCACGCGCTCCGCAAAGTCGCCAAGGGGGTGCAGCTCGTGGAGGCCGGCGGAGAGATCGCAGAGGAGAGGGCCGTCAAGCTCGACGACGAGATCACGATAATGCGCGAGGCTTCCAAGGCGACGGAGGCGTCCATCAGGGCCGCGCTAAAGTCCGCCCGCCCGGGGATGAGGGAGTACGAGATAGCGGCGGAGGGCGAGTACGCAGCGCGGAAGATGGGCGCAGAGGGGATGTCTTGGTCGCTGGCCACGTTCGCAGGTCCGAACACCGGGCTCATGACGAGGCACGACTCGGACAGGGTCGTGAGGGACGGCGAGTTCCTCATAATGGGATATGCGACGATCTACAAGGCATACAACACCGACATCACGACGACCACCATAATCGGGGACCCGAGCGCGGCGCAGAAACGCGTCTACACCGCGACCTACGACTCCTACACCGCGGCGCTAAAGGCGACGCGGCCCGGCGCGAGCACGAGGAGGCTCCGCGACGCCGCTGAGAAGGTGGTCGACGAGTACGGCTACTCCCAATACTCCTTCAGCAGGATCCAGCCGATCCTCCACGGCGTGGGGATGAACGTCTACGAGCCTCCGTGGGCGCCGGAGCCGGGGATGGACGAGCCCAACGCGAAGCTGAAGCCCGGTCACGTCATCGCGATCGAGCCTTGCATCACCTTGGACGACAACCTCAAGGTCGGGGGCTGCAGGATCGGGGAGACGATTCTGGTGACGGACTCGGGATATGAGGTCCTGACGAACGGGCTGCCTGAGGCCCACGAGATCCTTTATGAGAACTAGCGGCGCGAATCTTACTAGAGCCTAAGCCCCAGGACATCGGCCATCCCGTAGACCCTCCGCTCTCGTCCTTTCGCCGAGACCCACTCCGCAGCATGGAGGGCGCCCAGGGCGAAGGATGACCTCGAAAAGGCGAGGTGCTCGAGCGTGAGCATCTCGTGGGGGCCGAACGCATGCACTGTGTGGATGCCCGGCGTCCCTCCTCCCCTGAGCGAGCTGACCTCGAGCTCGCCCGGCGCGCGCTTGGACGCGCCGCTGCGCCCGCTCACGGTCTTGGTGTAGCCTCTTGCCTTCGAGACCTCGTTCGCTATGCTCAGGGCGGTGCCGCTGGGCGCGTCCGCCTTCCCGGAATGGTGCGCCTCGACTATGCTCACGTCGAAGCCTTGGGGCAGGGCCTTGAGGGCAGCCGACATCGCGATGAGCAGGTTTGCCCCGACGGAAAAGTTGGATGCGATGACGGCCGGGACCCTCCCCGTGAGGGCCACGTCGACCTCCAGCCTCTGCTGGGGCGTGAGGCCGGTCGTCCCTGAGACGTAGGGGATGCCGCCCTCGGCTATAGTGCGGAGGTTGCCCAGCTCCGCTTGCGCGCTTGTGAACGAGATGCAGACGTCGCTGCCCCGCAGGAGTTCTGCAAGGCTCGAAGGCGGCGAGACCTTCGTGCCGCTCCGCCCCGCTCCCAGGTCGCGGAGAAGGAGGTCCACCANNAGAGTCTTTCCTAGTCCGGGATCGTCCGGGGCGGCTACTGCGCCCGTCATCTCGAACCTGTCGCCGGGCGCCTCCCTCGCGATCAGCGTGCCCATCCGGCCGGTGGCGCCAATCAGGCAGACCCTGAGCGGCCCAGCCGCGGAGCCGCTACTCGTACCCGAGCTCATACGCGAGTCCGTCCCAGTAGTGAGCGTCACGCAGCCTCTTGTCTAACGACACGTCGAACGCCTTCTCGATCGGCTCGAGGACTTCGGGGTTGGTCGACCAGACTTTTCGAAGGCCCTCCAGCATGTGCTTCAGGGCCTGGGTCGTCACAAGGCCTAGGGGCCCTCGGCATGGCCCGACTTTCATCCCAAGGACGTTCATCATCGTCTTCACAGGGAGGGGGTTCCTGGCCTTCGTTGGGACTGGCCCGAACGAGGTCTTCTCGTCCGTCTTCACCGTGACCATCGCGAACAGAGGCTGGAGGGCTGCGTTGAGGCGGTCGGCCTCCTCCAGGTTTCCAGCGAGGGCGGCCTCGGTGAGGTCTTCGACTGCGCGCGGGGCGATGTTGGAGATGACCGAGATTGCGCCGGAGCAGACTATCAGGTCGTCGCCCATGAACGAGAGCGTCTTGTCGTCGTCCCCTGACATTATCGAGAACTCGGGGCCGCAGAGCTTCCTCGTCAGGCGGGCGTTCTCCACGCTGCCGGTGGCCTCCTTCACGGCCTGGAGGTTGGGATACTCCCTCGCGAGGATCGCGAGGTCCTGCGGCAGGAGCTGCGTCCCAGTCCTTCCCGGGATGACGTATGGGATGATCTGGACCTCCGGGAAGGCGCGCGCGATCGGCTCGTAGTATTCCCTCCTGATCTCCAAGGAGCTCGGGCCGTTGTAGTAGGGGTCGACCAGGAGGGCCGAGTGGATTCCATTGTCGGCAACGTGGCGCGTCGCCTCGAGAGACTCTTCGGTGCTGTTCGAGCCCGTCCCGGCGATCGTCTCCATCGAGGAACCTCCTGCCTCGAAGTATTTGTCGATGACCCGGTAGTGCTCGTCCCAGCTCAAGGTCGGGCTCTCTCCGGTCGTGCCGGCCGGGACCAGACCGCGGATCCCCTGCTCGCGCTGGAACTCTGCCAGGACTTTGATCTTCTCCCAGTCCACGTTTTTCTCAGAATCGAAAGGAGTGACTACCGCCGTGTAGCCACCGCGGAATCGAAAGACCATGAATCCAGCCGCAGGTTTGGAGTTCTTAAATGTTGGTTTCCGCAAGGAAACGCCGCTTTCCGCAACTCCCTTAGCTGAGCAGGCTGCGCTTTCCGGCGGTGGCCTGCTTGGCGAGATTCGTTTTCGGCCGCCCGGCTCCCGTGTTAGACATCACGAAGACGGGAGCCGCGATTCCATGGCCGGATGGTGAATCAGTTCTCCTCGAACTCTTCGCCGCCCTGAGCGATCCTGGAGAGCTCCCCGACGAGGGCGATGAAGCCGTCCCTCGTGTAGCCGGAGACAGGGTAGAGCCCCGGCGAGATCGAGGCGTGCTTGAGGGCCCTGAATACCTGCGTGTAGAAGGTGTAGGAATCGCCTCCCTTGGTTCCGGAGAGGCTCTCCTCGAAACTGGCCGGCTCCCTGCTCCACTTTGCGATCTCCTTGGCGTTCCTGCTGATGTCGGTCTTCGAGAGCACCTGCAGCATCGGGAGCTCCATCCGCAGGTGGACGGAGGTCGCGAGGAGGAGAAGCGAGAGGAAGTTCGTCGGGGACGACGCGAGCATGGAGTCTATGAGGAAGAGGACGGCCTTCGAGTCGGCCCTCAGGCCTTTTGCCACATACGGGCCGCTCTCCCTGAAGGCGAAGAGCTCCACTTGGCCAGGGGTGTCGATTATCACAAAGTCCGCGTTGGAGGAGTCTATCTCGTCCTGGATCTCTGGGAGCTTGCTTGCTATGAGGTCGCTCGCGAATATGAGTGCGCCATTCGGCCCCAGCGAGTACTTTTGCATTATCTCCTGGAGGTCAATCATCGTCCTCACGTCGACCTCGGGCTCGTATGGGAGTGCGACCACCCCGGGGTCGAGGTTGACGGCGATGGCGTTCTGCGACTTTTCGTGATACCAGCTCAGCAGGGAGGCGGTGAGGAGGGACTTGCCGGCCCCAGCGGTGCCGGTGAGGAAGACGACGTTCAAGGTCTTCCCCCGCGTGAGTGGACGGAGAATAAACGTAGCGCTGGCGTCCTAGTCATCTTATCGCTTCGCGCTTGGCGGTCACAGTCCCGCCCAGCTCCGAGATCCTTCGCGTGAGGAACGAGAGGAGCTCTGAATACGCGGAGCGGGCCTTTCTCTTGTCACGGGAGGTCACGGTCACGTCGAGCTCTAGGTTGGGGACGCCGGCCTTCAGCCCTCTCGGGTGCGACTTGATGTAGGCCTCGGGGTGCATCTTCAGGGCCTCCTCTATCGAGGGCGCGAGGGCGGCCTCGAAGACCCCGCTAAACTTCAGAGTGACCTTCGCGATGTGCATCTCTCCCAGCTTCTCGCGGATCTCCTTCTCGGCGAAGTTGGTGAAGATGTTCCTCATCTCGCGAGGCACCCCTGGGAGGCAGTAGACGACCGTCCCCTTGCCAGCGGTGAGCCTCACTCCTGGTGCGGTCCCGACATCGTTTGTGAGGGGCGTGCCTCCTTCAGGGAGAGTGGCCATCTTCTTCCTTTGGGGCGTCAGCTCGAACACCCTCCCGGCCTTTTCGAGGTGCTCCTTAATCATCCTCGCCGCGTCTTCGTTGAACTTTAGCTTCCTGCCGAGTCCGAGAGCGATCCCCTTCAGAGTCATGTCGTCCGGCGTGGGGCCGAGCCCTCCCACCACGATGATGAAATCCGGATGCAACGCGAGCAGCTCCTTGATGCCCGAGGAGATCTCTTCGAGCGAGTCCGTCACGGTGAGGATCCTGTCGAGCATCCCGCCCATCTTGTAGAGCCGCCCCCCTATCCAGTAGGCGTTGGTGTTCATCGTCCTCCCGATGAGGAGCTCCTTCCCCACGGCGAAGTTGACGACGGAGACCAAGCTCCCTTGGAGCACCCCTGCGAGGTATTCAAAGCCTTGCGGGAACGCAAATACCCTGGCTTGCGGGACGTGCCGCGTGCGAAGCGACAGGGAGTACCCGGCCCACCCGCTCGTCGGCGTAGGCGCGCTGATCCACGACCGGGAAGGACGCGTCCTCCTCATCAAGAGGAAATTCGAGCCCAACAAAGGCAGGTGGTCGCTTCCGGGTGGTCTGCTCGAGACGGGCGAGGCACTGATCGAGGCTGGGAGGCGTGAGGTCAGGGAGGAGCTCGGTGTCGAGCTAGAGGTAGAGGGGCTGTTTCATGTCTCGGAAGAGATAATCAAGGACTCTGCGGGAAAGACGCGATTCCACTTCATCCTCGTGGACTTTCTCGCCTCCCTGAAACCCGAGGGGGCGACGATAACTCTCAACGAAGAGTCAGAGAGCTTCAAGTGGTTCACGCCCGACCAAGTCGGAGGGCTCGAGACGACGGAGAACACGCGCCGCATCGTCGAGAAGTACCTCAGGGAAAAGCTCCGGAGGCAGAGTCAGCACTAAGCTTGCGCATCCGTCTCTTCGTGTTTCTACTGCTTGTTCTTGTTGCCGCTCAGCCACCAGTCGAGATAGTCTGCCTGCTGGCGCTGCCTCTTCCTCCTGTCGTCGTCAGGGAGCGTCTTCAACTTGAATCTCAGGTCTGATAGCTGGTCTCTGGTCAAAAACAGCCCGCAACTCTTGCAGGAGAATCTCTTGTTGACCGCGTCAAAGACGAGCGCCCCGCCGCATTCTGGACAGAATTGGTCTACCATGGGGCTCGAAAATGCCCAATGGTCGGTATTCCTTAAGTCTTTGCCGGGTTCGTGCTGGTTCTATTTCATCTCCGCGTGGCCTTAACAGGCTTCTCAAAGCGCGTGGTCAGAACCACACGCCATATTGGAGATTAGACTGGACGTTCAAGTAGCCGGGGATTGGTCCCAAGAAGCCCCCAAACCCGAACAGGTCGTATGTCGTGGAGCCGTAGCCGTTCATCCCCAACGGACAACCAAAGAGTGCACCCGGCGGGAGATGGTGCTGACACCCAGTATAGGTATTGGCGGGCACAAGTGGGATGGGAGCGAACACTAACAACAGATCAAGGCAGCCCAAAAGAGCAATTACTGCAGGCAAGCTCCTTCTGGACGGCATTGCTACCCATGCTATCGAAGAGACGTTGCTAATATGGACTACGGACGAAGGGGCCTATTCCTCGATGTTCCGAATCGCCGACGGACCATGCGGAGATGAAATAGGACATCCGTGCTGGCATATTGTTCTCTGACGGATTTTGCAACGGCGTAACAAGACCTCCTCCATCAAAACCGGCGAAGATTATGGATTTCGCATCGAAACTCGTTAAATAGTTACAACACGGAGCCGGCTCGATTTCCAGTGACCAATTGGCGAGTCATGGTTGGTCCCGCGTCGTTGGAATTCGGGACCAAGCTTGCCAAGAGGATGGGCCTTCCGACTCTCGCGGTCACCACGACGGAGTTCCCCGACGGCGAGATCAAGTACAAGTTCGACGAGAAGCTAAGCGGGCTCGAGGTCCTGCTCGTCCAGTCGACCTATCCTCCCGCTGACAAGCACTACATGGAGCTCTTCCTCGCCTCGCACCACCTGAGCCAGGAAGGCGCGAGGGTCCACGCGGTCATCCCATACTTGGGCTACGCCCGGCAGGGCAAGGCCTTCCTCCCTGGAGAGATCGTGAGCCTAGGGATAATCGCGCACCTGCTCCGGTCGGTGGGCGTGACGAGGGTAACGACGGTCGATATGCACTCGGCCGAGGGGCTCGCGCTCTTCTCGATGCCGGTCTACAGCGTCTCAGCTATCCCAGCCCTTGTCCAATACGTCAAGATGCAAATGAAGCTCGACGACCCGATCGTGGTCGCGCCGGACGCAGGCTCGCTAAAGAGGACGGAGGCGTTCGCCGCGCTCTACGGGGCGAAGTTCATCC